>JAEZBA010000041.1 GCA_023430245.1 Pseudomonadota bacterium | reverse complement strand
GTTCTGCACCATCACGAATATCTCGACGGCAGCGGTTATCCGCACGGCCTGAGGGGCTCGCAGATATCGGATATGAACCGCATCATCACGATTGCCGATGTGTTCGGCGCATTGGTCGAGCCGCGATCGTACAAGCCGCCAATGTCCGGCAGCCGGGCACTCGATGTGCTGCGTGCGATGGGTCCCAAACTGGATACTGCTCTGGTCCGCGCATTCGCTCCGGCTGCGGTCAAACTCGCAGCTTAGCGCGCTCAAAGCCAGCATCGAAACAGATCGCGCGGCGCGCTAATCGGAATCCGTTACCGCGGACAACCTTTCGCCGAGCGGCACGCGGTGCAAAGTCAAAGCACATCCAATGCAAAGTCAAAGCACATGCTAAACGAAGATTAACGTTTCAATCGGCGTTTAATCTACAATTTGGTGCAACCTTCGCGATACTTTGGTGCCGTGTTCGAGGTTCGCTTGCCATGCACAGCATCGCCGTTGTTTCCTCTTCGCGTGATCGGCTTGCCGCGCTGAGAGCGCTGTTGTGCAGGCATTTCGAGGCCGACTATGTCGACCTCGACGACCTGCCGTCGATCAAGCCAGGTCACGTCACGATCCTCGACATCGACCTGCGACAGACTCTGCAGGTGCATGCGATCAAGATCTGGCTCGCGGCGCGGCCCGCCAATGCGCAGGTGCTTGTCGGCATCGACGACAAGGCGTCGTATCTGGAGGTGACACAGGCCTGTGCGATCGGCGCGACCAGCGTGATTCCGCGGCCTTTCGACGGTCCGCGCCTGCATCGCGCCGTCACCGCTCCGGTCGCCCATGCCCCGCATGATGCGACTTGCGATCCTGCGACCGAGCTTGGGGCGTTGCAGATGATGTTCGCATCCGCCGCAAAGGGACGGGCTCCGAATGTGAAGGCCGTGAAACTCGCGGGCGCGCAGATCATCGACAGGATCAGGAACATCGGATTGGCGGAGTATCTCGACGTCATCCGAGAGCATCATGCGCAGACCTATCAGCATTGCCTTGTGGTGACGGCGGTCGCGGTCTCGTTCGGCAGCCATCTCGGCTTCAATCGCGAAGATCTCGAGAAGCTCGCCCTGGCCGGCCTCCTGCACGACATCGGCAAGGCGAAAATCCCGCTGGACATCCTGGAAAAGCAGTCCGCGCTCGACGAGCGGGAAGCCTCGACGATGCAGATGCACCCGGCGCTGGGTCACGAAATCCTCCGGCATGCCGCCCACGTCCCGTACGAAATTCTGGATATGGTGCTTCACCATCACGAATTGCTCGATGGCTCGGGTTACCCGCACGGCCTGAGGGGCGGCGAGATCACCGATCTCACCCGGATGATGACGATTGCCGACATCTACGGTGCGTCGATCGAACGGCGCGCTTATCGGCCGCCGCTATCGGGAGCGGATGCGTTTCAGATGCTGCGGAACATGGGTGACCAGCTCGATGTCGCGCTGGTCAATGCTTTCGCGCCGCTCGCCCGCAGCGTAAAAATCTGATCGAGATCAGGCCCGCGACAGAACCGACATGTCCGCCGTTGCGTGCATCGGCCGCGCCGCCTGCAGCACCGCCACCGTCAGCAGCAGGATCGCCATGGCCTGGTGCAGGAGTGCGAGTGCGATCGGCACCGCATAAAGCAAGGTCGCGATCCCGATTACCGCCTGGATGACCAGCAGCAGCACGAACAACGTCGCATAGGCGCGCATTGTCCGGTCCTGGGTGCTGCGGCTCATATCCCAGGAATGCCAGAGCGCCAGCAGCAGGATAAGATAGGCCAGCATCCGGTGATTGAACTGGACCGTCAGTGCGTTCTCGAAAAAGTTGCGCCATAGCGGCGTCTCGAACAGCAGCCGCTCGCTCGACGGGATCAGCGCGCCATCGATATGCGGCCATGTGTTGTAGACGAGACCGGCATCGAGACCCGCGACCAATGCGCCGAGATAAATCTGGAGCAGGATCAGCACAACGAACATCATGGCGCTCAGACGAAGCCGCGACGGCACGGCAACCGTCGGCGGCGGCTTCAGGCGCGCCACGATCCAGACGATCGCGGCATAGATCACGCAGGCGAGCGTCATGTGGAAGGCCAGCCGGTATTGCGACACGCTGACCCTTTCGGTCAGCCCCGACGACACCATCCACCAGCCGACCGCGCCCTGGATGCCGCCCAGCGCGAACAGCCCGGCCAGCGGCCAGCGCAAGTCCCGGCCGATCCATCCGCGCCACAGGAAGTAAAGCAAGGGCAGCAGGAACACCGCGCCGATGACGCGGCCGAGGATGCGGTGCGCCCATTCCCACCAGAAGATGGTCTTGAACTCCGCCAGCGACATGCCGCGGTTGATTTCGCGATATTGCGGGATCTGCTTGTATTTCTCGAATTCGGCCGCCCAATGCGTCTCGGTCAGCGGCGGCAGCACGCCCGTCACCGGCTTCCATTCGACGATCGAGAGGCCCGATTCGGTGAGCCGCGTCGCGCCGCCCACGATCAGGGTTGCGACCACCAGCGCCGCTACGACCAGAAGCCATATCCTGACCGCGTAAAGGCCCCTGTTATGCTCGCTCGCCGTCGCCATCTGTGTCTTGCCGCTCTGCCGTGGACCATATAGTCACCAGCCCGGTCCGGAACAACTCAAGCCATGCCAATGCCTATCCGTACGCGAAAGCTGATTGGCGCTATCCTGCTGGTGGTCCTGGTCACGGTCTGGGCGCTGCTGGCCATGGCCTTTGCGCAATTCGCCTTTGCCAGCCCGAACGCCGTTGCCGCCTGGATTTTCTACGTGGTCGCCGGGCTCGGCTGGGGCCTGCCGGCGATGCCGCTGATCCGATGGATGGAAGGCGGACGCAAAGCCTAGAAGGATTACGCCGCCCTCGGCGAGCGGCGGAACCCGTTCCACATTGCGGTGGCGCTGCCCGACAACAGCACCCGGAGATACCGCAGTTGCTGGAACTCGCCGTTCAGCGAGATGCGCGGCAGCGCCGTCAGATGATTGCGGTGCTCGCGGAACAGAACCCCGGGCTGGGTGGTCACCGCGGTCTTGAATCCCAGTTCCGCCGCGATCGCGAACTCGCGCGCGCCTGCGGAGCTCGGATCGCCGACCGGATAGGCGAAATGTTCGGGACGGATGCCGATTGCGGATTCGATGACCGCCCGGCTCATCTCCATCTCCGAGCGCGCCACGCGATCGGGCGTCTTTTTCAGCATGTAGTGGTTGACGGTATGCGCGCCGATGGTGACGAGCGGGTCCCGCGACAGTTCCGCGATATCCTCCCAGCTCATGCACAATTCGTCGCAGAGCGCCGCCATGTCGATGCCGTAGCGCGCCGCCAGGTCACGGACCACCGCGCGCAGCTCGTCCTCGGTTTCGAAGGAGCGCAGCCACCAGTAAAGCTGCTCGTAGATATTCTTCTTCTCGTCCGGCCGCGCACAGTCTAACCGTCGCTCGCGGCCATCGATGTAAAGACCGATGCGGTCGTTATTGGCCACCACCCGCTCCAGCGCCACCCACCAGATTTCCCCGATACGGTCGGGAAAGCTGGTCGGCACATAAAGCGCGAACGGAACCTCATGCTTCTTCAGGATCGGATAGGCCCATTGCAGGTTGTCGCGGTAGCCGTCGTCGAAGGTCAGGCACACGAACCGCCGCTTGAAATCCCGCTGGGTCAGCCGGCGGTACATCTCGTCCAGCGAGACGATATCGAGGCCGGAGCGCTGCAATTTGCGGATCACCGCGGCGAAGAAGCCGGGCGATACCTCCAGCAGCCGGTTCGGCTGATAACTGCCGGAGCGCGAGGGCCGGACGTGATGCAACGTCAGGATCGCCCCCACCCCCTGCAAAAACGGACGCAGGGCGACATGGGCGCCGCTGAAATACAGCCCCTCAAGCCCTGCCCGGATGATGGTTTTCTTGAGCCCACTCACCGCGAAATGCCGCCTTTCAATGAAACAGGCGCAATCCTGCCAACGCTTTGTTGAGAATCCTTTGCCACGGTGGGTTTTTCAAGGAGCCCGGCATGAATTTCGCGCTGGTGAAAACCGAGAACGCGACCATCGAGCATGCGCCTCCCCTCCGGGACCTGGACGCCCGGTCCGACGCCGGCTGGACCATCGACATTGCCGACAGCCTGGACGGCGCCGAACGCCCCTGGCGTGCGCTGCTGCGGCAGGATTGCTTCGCCACCGCCTATCAGGATTTCGACCTTTGCGCATTGTGGTTCCGGCATGTCGGAGCGCCGGGGGGCTACAGGCCGTTCGTGGTGATCGGGCGCGATCCGGCCGGCAGCCCGGTTTTCGTGTGGCCGCTGGTCCGAAAGACCGTGGGCGGCTGCGAGGTGGCGAGCTTCTTCTGCGGCCGCCACGCCAATTTCGGCACCATTCTGTGGCGCAAGGACGTTGCGCTCGCCATCACGCAACCGGATCTGCAAGCCATTCTGCAGCGGATTGCGAACGGCGGCATTGATGCGCTGGCGTTACACAATCAGCCGCCCCAGTTGCAAGGCATCGCAAATCCGTTGCTGCTGCTTGCGCATCGACCGGCGCCCGACAAGAGTTACAGCCTGTCGCTCGACGGCACCGCAGCCGAGATCATGGCGCGGCGTTACAACGCCGATACCCGGCGCAAGCTGCGACGCAAGGAACGCCATCTCGCGGAACTGCCGGGCTATCGCTATCAACGCATCACGTCACCAGAGCTCGCCGATCGCTGCGTCTCCGAATTCCTTACGCAGAAGGCGGCGCGGCTCGCCGCACGTGGAATTACGAACGCGTTCGACGAACCGGGCATGGATGGTTTCCTGCGGGCGGCCTGCCGGGAAGGGCTTGCCGAAGGCACTCCCCTGGTCGAGATCCACGCACTGACCTGCGATGACGAAATCCTTGCCGTGTTTGCCGGGATTCACGACCAGACCTGTTTCTCGACGATGTTCAACTCCTATACGCTCAGCCAACACGCGCGCATGAGCCCTGGCCTCACGCTGCTCCTGAAGCTGGTCGACGATTGCGCACGGCGCGGCTTTCGAACGCTCAATCTCGGTGTGGGCGCGGCCGAATACAAAACGTCGCTCTGCGACACCGTCGAGCAGCCCTTCGATAGTTTCATTGGACTGACGACACGTGGACATGCTTTCGCGCTGACGACGAAGGCCATGCGTGCGCTGAAGAGTACGATCAAGAACAATCCGAGACTATGGGGTCTGGTCAGCAAGGGTCGCGCAAAGCTGTTCGCCAGGCGCTGACCGGTTGACGGCGGGACGCGTTCAGGCTGCGACCGGCTCGGCTCCGGATTGGCTCGCCCCGCCCTGAATGCAGACCACATCGGCGAAGCCTGCTGCGGTGAGCTGCGCGCGGGCATCCTGCGTCTCCTGCGCCTTCGTATCCTTCGCCACCAGAACGGCACGCGGCGCGAGCCTAGCAAAGAACGCGACCGGAGCCTCGGATATCGCGCCGCCATCCATCACCATGTGATCATAGGCGCGCGCCAGCGCCTCAAGCGTGATGGTCAGACGCGGCGAGGCGAAGATGGCGGATGCATCGTCCGTCACCTGACCGGTCGAAACCAGATGCAGGCGCGAGAACCGGTCGCGGGTGATGATGTCGCCGAAGGACGCTGTCCCGCGCGCAAGCTCGGCAAAGCCGGGCGCCTGCGGATCGACCGACATGATGGACAGATTGGGTGCCTTGAGTGCGAGATCCGCCAGCACAACCTTGCCCCCTTTCGCGGCCAGCGCACGGGCCAGCGCGAGGGCGGTATAGGTCGTGCCGACATTGCGCCCAACGCCGAACACAACGATGCTGCCGCCCGGCTCGCCCCTGGCGTTCAGGGCGGACAGGGCGTTCGCAAGTGTCTCGATCCGGTCCGCCTTCGGCGCAACAATCGTGGCCGAAGCCGGTATTTCCGGAACAGGAATATCCTGTCTGGGCTCAGCGACCGCAGCGGTGCGGGGCTTGCGCTTGAACAGACCGAATAGCGACCGGCGGGTTGCCGAGGGCGCCGGCACCGCCGCCCCGGCGGCAACCGGTTCGGCCTGAGTCATCGCCTCGTCCTGCACCGGACGGATGCGGGCCCGTGTCGGCACGCCCTGCCGCATGATCTCGGACGAAATCACGAACGCGGCGGACATGAACAGTGCCGCAAGCGTGGCCACCAGCAGGATCGGCAACTTCTTGGGGAAAGCCGGAATGTTCGAGACCGTGGCGCGCGAAATCACCCGGGCTTCGGCGGGAGCGGCGTCGATATTCTCGCGCGCCGTCGCTTCGCGGTAGCGGGCAAGATAGGATTCGAGCAGGTCGCGCTGGGCCTTGGCCTCACGTTCGAGCGCCCGCAATTGCACGTCCTGGGGCGACGCCCCGCTGATCTGCCGCTTGATCCGGTCGACCGCCTCATTGGTCTGATCGACACGAATTGCGGCAATGCGGGCATCGTTCTCGATCGAACTGACAAGGCGCTCCAGTTCGCCGCGCATCTGCGCGTCCAGGGCATTGATCTGCGCGTTCAGTTCCTGGATGCGCGGATGCCGCTCCAGCAACGTCGAAGACTGTTCGGCGAGCTGTGCCCGCAGCAGCACGCGCTGTTCGACCAGCCGTTTGAGCAGGTCGGAATTGACGATGTCGGACGACTCAACCTGCTTGCCGCTCTTGAGCATGTCGCGGATCGCACGCGACCGCGCCTCGAGATCGGCCTTCTGCGCACGCACGGTCGCGAGCTGGCTGGTCAATTCGCCGAGCTGCTGGGTGTTAAGGCTGGTCTGGTTGTTCCCGATGAAGAGGTTGGCGCTGGCGCGAAACTGATCGACCTTGGCATCGGCCTCCTGCACGGTCTGACGCAGCTGCTTGATCTCGTTGGCAAGATAGGCGCTGGCGCTGCGGGTCTGATCGACCTTGGCCTGCTGCTGCATCTTCATATAGGCGTCGACGATAGCGTTGACGACCTTTGCGGCAAGCTCCGGATCCTCGCTGAGAAACTCGATGGTGATGACGCGCGAGCGTTCGACTGCGGAGACCGTCAGGCGGTCGAAATAGATTTCCATGACCCGCTCTTCCTGGGTCATCTTCAGCCGGTCGTATCCGAATCCGAGGGCCGACACGAAAGCACCGATGCGGGATGCGCCGTTCAGTGCCGGATCGAATTCCGGGCGCTCACCCAGTTTCAATTCGCGAATGACCTGGCGGGCGATATCGCGCGACTGGATGATCTGAACCTGGGTGGCGATCGCTTCCTGATCGGCGGCGGCGCGGTCGATCGACTTTTCCGCCTCCGGCCGCAGGAAGACGTTTTCGCGACCCTCGATGGCGATCCTGGCTTCGGAGCGGAATTTCGGGGTAATTCTGTCAACGATCAAAAGCGTCGCCACAGCGACGAGAATCGTCGGAATCAGGATCAGCCATTTCTTTCGCCAGAGTGCCGTACCCAGCGCGCGCAGATCGAGTTCGGTATCGGCTTCCGCCGAGGAAACCCCAACGCTACCCTGCCCGACCGACTGCATCACCGACTCCGCCACAACCGACGAAGCTATTTCCCCCCATTATGGTTATTGCCGCGTTAAGGTCGCAAAAGATGTGGCGAATAACCGCAAGGTCCTTGGCGCGCGACATGAATCGCGTTCAGTGCGAGCCTTAACGGGCTTTAACGAATTCGGGACTGATCTCCAGGCAATGACCGAACCCGCACGCCGGCTACGCATCCTGCATGTGCTGCGCTCCCCTGTCGGCGGACTGTTCCGCCATGTCACCGATCTGGTGCGCGGCCAGTCGGCGCGCGGGCACGCCGTGGGGCTGATCTGCGACAGTCTCACCGGCCGTGACAATGCCACGGAGGTTCTTCGCCAGCTGACACCGCATCTGAGTCTCGGCCTGACCCGTTTCGCGATGGGCCGCCACATCGGCTTCGGCGATCTGTCCGCGGCCCGCTATGTCACCTTGCGCGTCCGGCAGACCGTGCCCGACGTCGTCCATGGTCACGGCGCCAAGGGGGCCGCCTATGCGAGGCTCGCGGTGTCCGCAGGCGGGCCGCTGCGCGTCTGCACCCCGCATGGCGGCAGCCTGCTGTTCCAGCGCGACAGCTTTAGCGGACGCTTCTATCTCGGACTGGAGAAACTCCTGAACCGCCGCACCGACCTGTTCGTGTTCGAAAGCGCCTTCATTGAACGGATATTCCGCGAGAAGGTTGGAGAGCCGGCGGCCATGGCGCGGATTGTGCCGAACGGCGTCGGTGCCGACGAATTCGAAAGCGTGCCGCTTGCCGACGATGCGACCGACCTCCTGTATATCG
>JAEZBA010000008.1 GCA_023430245.1 Pseudomonadota bacterium | reverse complement strand
GTCCATATCGATATCGGGCGATGCGAGGACAATCGCGCCGAAGCGATGGCTCATCGCCGAGGCGCGCCGGTCATAAAGCTGGCGGAGCGCCTCGACCGCGACCATGGTCCCCATCGAATGCGCGATGATGTGAACCGTGCCTACGGACGGGTCTACGATCAGTTCGTCGAGCATGCCTTCCAGCGCGTCGCGCGACCACATCGCGCTCTCGCGGTCATACATATATCCCATCAGGCTGTTCTTGGACGGCCAGGAAAACAGCATGGTCTCGCCACGGAATGCGAGCCCGTCGGACAACCGTGCCGCATCCAGCGCCGCGGTCTCGAACGACTGATTGAACCCATGCACGTAGACCAGCACATCGCGGCGGCTGTGAGCGGCGGCGAAGCTCTCGCCGACCGGCACGGTTTCGACCGACTTGATGCTCCAGTCGCCGAGGCCGACGGCGGAAAACGCGCCGTCAGCGGGCGACGACAGATGCACCCGGACATTGCTGGGTTGGTTGGCGCGCTGCGAACCGAACCACGGTTTGGAGCGGGCGCCTTTCACTGCGTTCCGGGTGGTCACGACGGTCAGGGTCGGATCGGCGGCAATCCGGGTCTTGGCCGGCTGCTGCGTACCGGGTGCGGCGAAGGCAGACGAGGCGCCGCCGGGCGCAGTGGAGCAGCCGGCGGCTCCAAGGGCCACAGCGCCAAGAACCAGGATTAGCACGACGGATCGCGTGACCGATCCGGACGATCGTGAGGGCACCATCAATATACTTGCACCGAGGATTTGAACCCGAGGCTTCAGCCGGAGGATTTGGCCGCCCGCGCACCGGGCCGTCGACATCAATCCTTGCTGAGCGATGACGGCGACAGAGTGGCCAAATCGAGGGATCGTTGCGCCGCTCGCAGAAGCTGCGGCAGCGCGTCAATCGTGCCACTGACGCAGATCAGAGTTCCATAAACGGCAGGCGGCCACGGCTGCTACGGTTCCGCGTGATCCCGATCGAAAGCCCAGACCCGCTCGAAGCCCATCAGACGCGAGAACGCATCAAACGGATAGAATTCGCCGCCCCATGCCTTTGTCGATCCGGTCGCGCGAATTTCGCCATAAACCGACTGCAGCGTCGCGGCCATCGCAAGAAAACCAGCCACCGGAAAAATCGCGAGCTTGAAGCCGAGGCGCTCCAGCTCCGCGCGGCTCAGGATCGGTGTTCGCCCGCCTTCGACCATGTTGGCCAATAACGGCATGTCGAAGCTGCGGCCGATGGTTTCCATCTCCGCTTCACTCTCCGGCGATTCAATGAAGAGGATGTCGGCACCGGCTTTTGCGAAGGCCTCGCCGCGCCTCAATGCCTCGTCGAGACCGAGCGAGGTGCGCGCGTCGGTGCGGGCGACGATCAGGAAGTCCTTCGAGGATCGCGCTTCGGCCGCCACCTTGATGCGCCGCACCGCGTCGGCGAGCGGGACCACGCGACGGCCCGGAGTGTGGCCGCATTTCTTCGGGAATTCTTGGTCCTCGATCTGGATCGCCGCTGCGCCTGCGGCCTCATAGCCGCGCACGGTGAAGTCCACATTCAAGAGACCACCATAGCCGGTGTCGCCATCGGCGATCAGCGCCGTTGTCGTGCCTTCGGCAATCTGTCGCACGCGGCCGGCCATCTCGGTGTAGCTCGCAAGCCCTGCATCCGGCAGGCCCAGATGCGACGCGACGGTCCCGTATCCGGTCATGTACAGGGCATCGAAGCCCATCCCGTCGGCAATGCGCGCCGAGATCATGTCGAATACGCCAGGCGCCGAGATTAGCCCGGGCTCCTTCAATCGCGCCGCGAGTTTCGATCCGGCCGCATGCGACTTGCTGATCATCTTGCGAACTCCGCGCCTCGGACACCACACCTGCGGGCGTCGGCGCCATCGGCGCGATTTGCCGGAGCCGTATCGCAACCAAGGGATGTTGGCGGTCCCGGGAAGACTCGAACTTCCGACCTTCGGTTTAGGAAACACGTGGCGCCGCCTGACGGCGATGCACATAGCAGAGCGCCGTTTACCAGTAAAGCATTGAACGTATTGAATTAACGATACCTCGTGCGTAACGTCGGTGCACGCTATCGAGCGTTTAAGCGCGCTCAATTTGATGCCCTAGTGATGCCCTGAGTTCGCGTATGAAGCGTTTCACTGACCGACAACTGCGCGCGTTGAAGCCCGCCACGAACGGGCGCTACGAGCTTTTCGACCCGTCGATTCCGCGCTTCGGTATCCGCGTGAACGACAAAGGGCTCAAGACGTTCTTCCTGTCGGCGCGCGTCGGAGGGAGCAAGGCAGCGACGCGCCTCACCCTCGGGCACTTCGACCGCAACGGCACCTGCGAGATGACGCTCGCTGAGGCCCGCGACAAGGCTACCGAGTGGCGCAAGCTGATCGCGAAGGGTATCGACCCGCGCGCCGAGGAGGAACGCCAGCGCCGGGCCGAGGAACGCCGTCAGGGTCATACCTTCGAGGCTGTCGCCACCGACTTCTACGACTATCTGGAGCGCAGTGGCTTGAGG
>JAEZBA010000006.1 GCA_023430245.1 Pseudomonadota bacterium | reverse complement strand
TTCTTCGCCTTCTTGCCCTTCTTCTTGGCAGCGGCGGAGACGTCGGTCGCGGTCAGCTCGGCCTTCTTCGACTTCTTGGCCTTCTTACCCTTCTTCTTGGCGGCGGCCGAGAACTCGTCGCTCTTCGCAACGCCCGGCGTCGCCTGAGCCGCGAGCACCGGCGACAGGGTCGTCGACCCGATGAAGCCGATCGCAGCGATAATGGCGATCAATTTGCGCATGTGTGTGTGTCCTTGTTGGCGGTCATTCCGGTGCGAGCGATCTGGTTCGAGCCCTGATGCGCCCCCTCCCGTACCGTGGCAATTCATCGCAGACTTGATTTCGCTCCGCAAACAAAAAATTCGAAAAAAGCGAGAAAAATCAGTAACTTAATGGGTATTCAGCTTGCCATTAATGCGCGTTCAGCGCGCTGAATGCGCGTTAATTGCGCGGGCCGATTATGGTGCGGTGCAACGCCGGCCCGGACTGCCTGCCCAGGAATTGCTGCCGCGGGGAACGGTCGGCCGGGCTCATTTGACCCGTCGGACCACGCGGGCTACCAAGCCGCGGCATCGAACACAGCATCATGTCATTCAACACCTTCGGCCATTTGTTTCGCGTGACCACGTTTGGCGAGAGCCACGGGCCTGCGATCGGCTGCGTGGTGGACGGCTGTCCGCCGCGCATTCCGCTGAGCGCTGCCGAAATCCAGGCCGACCTCGATCGCAGGCGCCCCGGCCAGTCGCGCTTCACCACCCAGCGTCAGGAGCCCGACACGGTTCGCATCCTGTCCGGCGTATTCACCGACGAGATGGCCGGTACCGAGATGACGACCGGGGCGCCGCTCGCACTCCTGATCGAGAATGTGGACCAGCGCTCCAAGGATTATTCCGACATCAAGGACAAGTATCGTCCCGGTCACGCCGGCTATACCTACGACGCGAAATACGGCTTCCACGATTATCGCGGCGGCGGACGGGCTTCGGCGCGTGAGACTGCGTCGCGGGTCGCTGCCGGCGCCGTCGCGCGCAGAGTGATGCCGGGTGTCACCGTGCGCGGCGCATTGGTGCGGATCGGCCCGCATGCCATCGACCGCACGCGCTGGGACTGGGACGAGGTCTCGCGCAATCCGTTCTTCTGCCCCGATGCCAGGACCGCTGAATTATGGGCTGGCTATCTTGATGGCGTGCGCAAGGCCGGCTCGTCGGCCGGCGCGGTGATCGAGATCGTGGCCGAGGGCGTGCCGGCGGGTCTCGGCGCGCCGATTTACGGCAAGCTCGACGCCGATCTTGCCGCGGCCTTCATGAGCATAAATGCGGTGAAGGGCGTGGAAATCGGCGACGGCTTCGCCGCGGCCGATCTCTCCGGCGAGGCCAATGCCGACGAGATGCGTACCGGCAATGACGGCAAGCCGGTCTTTCTGTCGAACCATGCCGGCGGCATTCTTGGCGGCATTTCCACCGGGCAACCGGTTGTCGCCCGGTTTGCGGTCAAGCCGACCTCATCGATTCTAACTCCCCGCCAGACCGTCGACCGCTATGGCGGCGATACCGACATCGTGACCAAGGGCCGCCACGACCCGTGCGTCGGCATCCGCGCGGTGCCGGTCGGGGAAGCAATGATGGCATGCGTGCTGGCGGATCATTATCTGCGTCACCGCGGGCAGGTGGGCGAGGGGCCGTCCTGGCCTTTCCCGCGCCCGGCCCGATAAACAGGATCATTATGCTCGAGACCCATCAGCGCATCGATCAGGCCATCGCGGCCTTTGCCCGCGGCGAAATCATCGTGGTCACCGACGACGACGACCGTGAGAATGAGGGCGACCTGTTCGTTGCCGCCTCGCTCTGCACGCCGGAGAAGATGGGCTTCATTATCCGGCATACCTCCGGGATTGTTTGCGCGCCGCTATCGGCAGATGACGCCAAGCGTCTGCATCTCGAACCGATGGTGTCACGCAATGACGCGCCGTTGGCGACTGCGTTCACGGTGTCGGTGGACGTGAAGCATGGGCTGACCACCGGGATTTCGGCCGAGGAGCGCACCAATACCGTTCGTGCGCTCGCCAATGGCAATAGCGGTGCGTCTGACTTTGTCCGGCCCGGGCATGTCTTTCCGCTGGTCGCGCGCGACGGCGGCGTGCTGATGCGGTCCGGCCATACCGAAGCATGTATCGACATGTGCAAGCTCGCCGGCGTTCCCGAAGTCGGCGTGCTGTCCGAATTGATGAATGACGATGGCACCGTCATGCGCGGACGGCAGGTTGCCGAATTCGCGGAGAAGCACGGGCTGAAGCGGCTCTCGATTGCCGACCTGATCGCCTACCGGCAGGCGCGCGAGAAACTGGTCGAGCGGGTCGGCGAGTTCCCGGTGGCGTCGCCGATCGGACCCTTGCAGGGCTATGCCTATGTGACCCCCTTCGACGCCACGCATCACATGGCGTTCGTCTATGGTGATATCGGTGGAGGCAAGGACATCCTGACCCGCCTGCATCGCGCAGACGTGATCGGCGACGTGTTCGGCGGCGCCAAAACCATCAACGCGGTACTGCAGCGTTTCAAGGACGATGGCCGCGGCGTGATCGTGTATCTGCGTGACGGTACTGCCGGCGTTCCGGTTACGGCGATCCCGCGCGACGAGACCGAGTCGGAGGCCGCCCGCATCCGCCAATGGCGCGAAATTGGGCTCGGTGCCCAGATCCTGAAGGATCTCGGGATCGGCTCGATCCGGCTGGTGACCTCGAAAAAGCTCACCTATGTCGGCCTGGGCGGGTTTGGTATCGAGATTGTGTCCACGGAAGCTGTCGACGGCTGATCCGTCGCTTTTCCGCCGCGTGCGGCCATGGCACCATTTCCCCTGTTAAGCGGGGAGATGAGGATGCTGCGTCGACCGGCCGTCATCGCAAGTTTGCTGGCCTTGGGCCTGCTGGCCGTCACGGCCTGGCAGCTCGAAAGCGCGCCCGCGCCGCGCGGCGGTGCCGGTCAACAAACCGCCACCGTCGATGTTGAACTCGTGCTGGCGGTCGACATTTCCTATTCCATGGACACCGACGAACTGGCGCTGCAGCGTGAAGGCTATGCCAGGGCGCTGACCTCCGCCGAATTTCTCAACGCGCTGCGTGAGGGCATCCACGGCAAGGTTGCCGTCACCTATTTCGAATGGGCCGGCGCCAGCGAGCAGCGCGTGATCGTGCCATGGCGGGTGGTGGACGGGCCGGAGAGTGCGGGCTCGGTCGCAAGCGAGATCATGGCAGCACCGATCCGGCGCGCCGCGCGCACTTCGATTTCGGGTGCTTTGCTGTTCGGCGCGTCGCTGTTCGAGACGAGTGGTCACCGCGGCATCCGCCGGGTGATCGATGTTTCCGGCGATGGTGCGAATAACTCAGGGCCGCTTGTCACCATCGCCCGCGACGACGTGCTGTCCAGGGGCATTACCATCAACGGCTTGCCGGTGATGCTGAAGCGTCCGAGTTATTCGACCATGGATATCGAGCTGCTTGATGAATATTACGAGGATTGCGTGATCGGCGGCCCGGGCGCGTTCGTGGTTCCGGTCAAGGACCGCGACAAGTTCGTGGAAGCGATCCGCACCAAGCTCGTGCTGGAAATTGCGTCGCTCACGCCGCAGACCCGCGTGATCAGGGCGTCCGCCGCCAATCCGCGGGTGCCCTGCACGATCGGCGAGCGCATCTGGCAGGAGCGCTGGGGGAATTAGACTTCAACTTACGCTTAGACGTTCTCGCGTCACGGCCCTTCGTCTTCTTCATCCGAGCCGCCGGTATCGCCGCCATGTTCGGGCGGAATGCCGGATTGATCCTGCGGCGATCCCGGTAGCGCGAATACCTTCAGGAAATCGCCCTGTGTGGTTTCAAAACGGGCGTGTCCGGTCGCCGTGATGGCGATGTATTGTCGGCCGTTGTGTTCGTAGGTCATGGGCCCCGCTTGCCCGCCGGCCGGCAGTCTTGCCTGCCAGACCAGTCGTCCGGTCGCTGTCTCGAACGCGCGCAGGAAATTGTCCTGCGCGGCGGCGATGAAGGTCAGCCCCCCGGCCGTGGTCAGCGGCCCGCCGAGATTGGCCGTACCCATCTCGATCTTCAGCCGTGCGGGAATGCCCATCGGTCCGGAATCGAAACCGGTGCCGAGCGGCTTGGACCAGACCAGTTCGCCGGTGTCGATATGGGTGGCGGCAATGAAGCCCCAGGGTGGCGCGAGGCAGGGCACGTTAAGGACAGAGAGCCACATCGGCCGATCCACTCCGAACGGCGTGCCGGAATGCGGCGCAATCGCCTGATCCGGCCGCGCGCCGCCCGAACCTACCGGGCGGTCTTCCACCTCGGAGCGCGGAAACATGTCGACCACATTCGGCAGCCGCGAATAATTGGCGATGACAATCCGCTGCACCGGATCGAATGCGAGTCCGCCCCAGTTCATGCCGCCAACCGTTCCGGGCAACAGTATCATTCCCTTGGTTTCCACTGTCGGCGGTGTGAACATGCCCTCATAGCTGCGCGCGTGAAATCCGATGCGGCACAGCGCGGCGTCGATCGGCGTCACGCCCCAGATGTGCCGCCCGTTGATGGTCTCCGGTTCGCGGCCAGGCACGCCGCCGAGATTTGGAAAGAACACCGATTGCGGCTGGGTCGGCGACAGGCGTTCGCCGGGGAGGGCGCCGCCCTGCGGAACCTCGCGCTGTTCGACCGGACGTAGCGGTTCTCCGCTCGCAGCATCGAGTAGGAACAGGTCGCCGCTTTTCGTGCCTTGCAGGACGGCGCGACGGCTTTCGCCATCAATGGTGACGTCGACCAGCATCGGCTGCGCGCCGATGTCATAATCCCACAGGTCGTGTTGCACGGTGGTGAAGGACCAGCGCGTTTGGCCGGTGGTGAGATCGACCGCGACAATGGCAGCGGTGAAGCGGTCTTCTTCCTCCGTGCGGTTGCCGCCCCAATGGTCGGCGCCGGGATTGCCGGTGCCGAGAAAGGCCAGCCCGAGCGACTCGTCGGCGGAAATCACATTCCAGACATTGGGCGTTCCGCGTGGATAGATTTCGCCCGGCGCAAGCTTCGCCTGCGGGTCAGGCCGCAGCGCATCCCAGGCCCAGCGCAGTTCGCCGCTGCGTGCGTCGTAGGCCCGTACCACGCCGGACGGCGCATCGCGACGCTGGTTATCGCTGACCTGCTGCCCGACGAGCAGAAGGCCGCCGGCAACGGTGGCGCCGGACGTATTGGAGGCAAAGCCGGCTTCGCGCAAGCCCATGCCTTCGGTGAGGTCGACAATGCCGTCGCGGCCGAAGCCGGTGCAGACGAAGCCGGCAACGGCGTCGAGCGCAATCAGCCGTCCGTCCGGCGTTGCGACATACACACGCCGATGGCAATTGCTGCCGCCACGAGGCACTTCGCCCATCACGCCCGGCACCGTCGGCGTTTTCCGGATTGCGTCGGGCTGCCCGGCCGGTCCGCCGTCGTCAAAGTAAGCGACGGCCCGGCAAGCGGCGCTGAACAGCGATTCCATGCTGCGCGGAGGCACCTGCGGATCGTAGTGCCACTTCACCTCGCCGGTTGAGGGATCGAGCGCATAGACCCGGCTGGCGCTGGTGCAGGTGTAAAGGAAGTCGCCGACCTTGATCGGGGTGTTTTGCGACGAATAGAACACGCGGCCTGCTGCGGGGGTGAGATCACCACTGCGAAACGTCCAGGCCTCTTCCAACTCGCCGACGTTACCGGTGTGCACTTGCGTCAGCGCCGAATAGCGGCGTCCGGCGGTGGTGCCGCCATAGGCGGTCCATTCAGCGCTCGCGTCGCGTGCCTGCGCCTCCGTCGCCGGCGCCTGCCGCTCTTCCGCGCGCGCTTCCGATGCCTCGACCCGCTCCCAGTTCACCGCGATGAGGATGCCGGCGGCAGCAAATGCCGCAACGATTCCCAGTGCCACGCCGTTGCGCGCAAAACTGCGGCGCGGCGTTTGCCAGAACACAAAGGCTGCCGCGGCGGCAACAACGAGGCCGGTGATGACGCCCATCCGCGCTGCGAAATCGAAGCCCCAGGCCGGCAGCCAGCCTTTACCGCCGATCTCCAATAGCGACCACGCAAGCGTCAGCAGGATTGCAGCGCCGAACGCAATCAGCGCTGCGCGAGGCCGTCCGAACCAGGCAAGCAGGCCGCCACTGAGCAGAAGCAGACCGGCGACGAAGTAGTAGGCCGTCCCGCCTAGGGCGAGCAGGTAAGCGCCAAGCCCGGCCATCGCGAGGCCGAGAAGTCCCGCAAGCGAAGCGAACAGAAGATAGAGCCATTTCCAGGCCGGATGCCCCGGGGCTTCACGGCCGTGCATAGGCATTGGTCCAGTTGGTCATAAGGTGCTTCGTCGGTGGTGGATTTGCTAAGGCAGGCGCGTGGCACATGCACAACGCCAACGGTGCGCGTCACTGCCGGTTCCCGCAGGCTCAGAGACAGGACGTCGCAGTCTCCGGTCTTTGCGTCACCGCACGAAGTGCGCCACCATCTCCACATGCGCCGTGTATTTGAACTGATCGACCGGCGTCACGCGCACGAGCCTATAGCCGCCGGCGATCAGGATCGCGGCGTCGCGCGCGAAGGTCGCGGCATTGCACGACACCGCGACCACGCTCTTCACCTTGCTCTTCGCGATCTCGCGCGCCTGCGCTTCCGCGCCCTGACGCGGCGGATCGAACACGACCACCTCGAAGGGCGCGAGATCGATCGCCTG
Source organism: Pseudomonadota bacterium (assembly GCA_023430245.1). Classification (GTDB taxonomy): domain Bacteria; phylum Pseudomonadota; class Alphaproteobacteria; order Rhizobiales; family Xanthobacteraceae; genus Pseudorhodoplanes. The sequence goes on along the minus strand of JAEZBA010000006.1, from coordinate 5,991 downwards.
CATCGGCAGCCGGAACAGGTCGCGCTTGATCGCGATCACCTGCTTCAGGCCGGATGTCGCCTGCGCCGCGCGCGACAGCGCTTCAATCGCCTTTTGGTCGCTGTCGATCGCGGTGACGCGCATGGTCTCCGCAAGCCGCAGCGTAAACGGCCCGATGCCGCAGAACAGGTCGAGCGCCGTTTTAGGCTTGCCCGCGCTTGCGGTCACCAGCCGTGCGAGCGTGTCCTCGCCCTGCGCCGTCGCCTGCAGGAACGGGCCCGGCGGCAGCGTCACCTGTGCCTTTCCCATCTGAATTAGAGGCGGAGCGATGAGCGCCACCATCTCGCCATGCCGCGTGATCCGCGCGATCCGCCCTGATGCCGCGATGCGCGTCAGCGCGGTCGCCTGTGCCCGGTCGAGCGGGCCGGAGCCACGCACGTCGATGTCGAGGCCATTGAGGGTGGCCGTCGCATGGATATCGAGCGGCTTTTTCAGCGGCCCGAGCACGTCCGCGATCGCCCATGCGGCTTCGATCGCACCGGCCATCCCCGGCGCCAGTACCGGACAGCGATCGATCGGCACCAGCGTATGCGCACGCAGCGCCGAAAATCCGACCTCGACGATCTCCTTGGTGCCTTGCCGCGCATGCAGTACGGCGCGGCGGCGGCCCTCGCCATGCGCATCGATCAGATTATCGACTGACGCCTCGATCTGCGCATGACGCAGCGCCTCGACCACCAGATTGCGTTTCCAGTGGCGATATTGCGGCTCCGACCAGTGCTGGATCGCGCAGCCGCCGCAGACCCCGAAATGTGGACAGAACGGTGCGACGCGATCGGCGGAGGGCTCCACCACACGCAGGAGGTGTCGCCGGTCGGGATGGCCCTGTACCGCGTCCGCATCGACGGTCTCGCCGGGCAGCGTGTAGGGCACGAAGATCGGCCCGTCGGGCGACGGCGCAATGCCGTCGCCCCGATGTCCGATATCCGAAATGACCAACCTCTCGACCATTGCGGTGTCATGCCCGGCTTTTGCCCGGGAGGGCAAGGCTGCTGGTTGTTTCCGTCCGATGTGATGGTGCGGGAGCGAAGCAGCATGCTAGCGTGGCGCGATTTGGGGAACGTGCGATGATCTTATTCGCTGTCGCCGCGGGGCTGATGGTCGCGGCTCACGTCGTCGCGGCGTTGCAGCGACCGCGCCTGGCCGTGTTCGTGTCGGGCATCCTGTGGGCGCTCTACGCCTATTATGAGTACCTGGTGGCGACCGGCGTCCTGTGCGATGCGAATTGCAACATCCGCGTCGATCTCGTGTTCTTCATTCCGATATTGGCGCTTGCGACCTTCTGGGCCCATCAATCGTATATGGGCCGAACGGGTCCGCAGAAGGTTGTCGGCGTGGTGCTCGGTATCGTCGGCCTGTTGGCGTTCGGGCTGGTTGCCGAGGCCTACGGCTACGGCATGTTCGCATACGCCGTCATTTTAGGCGTTGTGGCCATCGGCGTCGTTTACGCGATCAGATCGAGGTCCGCGGCAAGACGGTCGTGACGACCGTCAATGCACCGCGCCGGGCACGTCCGGCATGTAGCCGCGCCGTGTGAGCAAGTGGAAACGCGTCACCAGCATCAGCGCATAGACGATCACCGATAGCGACAGCCCGATCCAGACGCCGAGCGCACCCCAGTTCAGCACGAAGCCGAGGCCGTAACAGGCCGAGAAGCCGATCACCCAGAAGCAGATGAAGGAGAACAGCAGCGGCACCCGGGTGTCGTTGAGCCCGCGCAGCGCACCGGCCGCGATCGACTGCACGCCGTCGCAGATGAAGAAGCTTGCGCCCACGACCATCAGCGTCGCGGCCAGAGCTGCGGTCTGGCCATTCTCCTTGGTGATCGAGCCGAGGAACATGACCGGCAGCATGTCGCGGGTCGCAATCACCAGCAGCGTCATCGCAAACATGAAGCCGGCGCCGAGTGAGATCGCGACGAACCCCGCGCTACGGGTGCCGGCGCTGTCGCGCCGTCCGACCGCATGACCGACGCGTACGGTCGCTGCCATCGAGATGCCGAACGGCACCATGAACATGATCGAGGCGATCTGCAGCGCGATCTGATGCGCGGCGAGGGCGGTGGTGGAAATCCAGCCCATCATGATGCCGGCCGCGGCGAACACGCCATATTCCAGCATGAAGGTGCCGGAGATCGGCGAGCCGATTACCAGAAGCTTGCGGAATAGCGGCCAGTCCGGGCGCCAGAAACGGCCCATGACCTGATATTTTTTGAACGGCCGCAACGCATAGCAGACCCAGATGGCGGCGATGCACATGCCGATATTGACCGTCGTGGTCGCGATGCCGGCGCCGAGCAGATCGAGCCGCGGCAAGCCGAATTCGCCATAGATCAGCGCATAGGCAAGCAGGGCGTTGGCCGGGATCGCGACCAGCGTGATCCACAGGCCGGGCTCGGGCCGGTTCACGGCGCCCATGAAGCCGCGCAGTGCGATGAACCACCAGGACGGAATGAGACACCAAGCGAGCCCGAACAGATAGCGCGCTGCAAGTGTCGCTGCTTCCTCGGTCTGGCCGAGGAACAGCAGGATTTCCTTGCCATAGAGCTGGACCAGGCTGAGCGGGATGCCGAGCAGCGTCGCCGCCCACAGTCCCACGCGCAGCGCGCGCCGCACCATGCGCGGATCGCGCGCGCCAAAGGCTTGCGCCGCAAGCGGCGCCACCGCGGAGACAAGGCCCATTCCGAGCACGAACACGGCGAACAGCACCGTATGACCGAGCGCGGCGGCCGCGACCACATGGTCGCCCAGCCGGCCAAGCAGCGCGAGATCGCTGGTCATCATCGCAATCTGGCCGAGCTGGGTCAGCGCGATCGGCCAGGCGAGCCGCAGCGTCTCGGTCAGTTCGGCGCGCCATCGCGACGCAGGTGCGGCCGGGGCCGGAACCCCGGCGGTCAGGGTACTTTGCATTGTCATGGTATGGACGTTCGGCAGAGCAGCGGCAACGGACCCCAGCCCATCCACTAGCCTTTGGCGAACGCACGTGAAGCTTGCGTGACGGCGCGGATAAGGGCCAAAAGTGTTGGAAATCGGTCCGGTTCCATTCTTTCGGGTGATGAGCGGGATCGGCCGGCTTCATGTGCGAATCGGTCCCCGCCGCCTGGCGGCTGACCGTTTCCGCGCATCGAGACGACAAGCCTGCCGTTGCGACGGCGGAAACGGGGACCGCCGATGGACAATATCGTCCGCGCGATACGCACCTTCCTGCGGCTGGCGATGCCGTATTTCCGGTCCGAGGAGCGATGGACGGCGCGTCTGCTCCTGCTTGCCGTTATCGGTGCGGAGCTTGGACTGGTCTATGTCGCAGTCGCAGCGGTCAACTGGAATGCGCGCTTCTTCAACGCGCTCGAGAACCGCGACTGGAATGCGTTTTACGGCGAACTGATCTTCTTCGGCTTCATCGTGCTTGCCGCGGTCCTGGCCGGTGCATCGCAATATTTCTTCGGCCAGACCTTGCAGATCCGGTGGCGGCGATGGCTGACCGCGAATTATGTCTCGGTCTGGATGGCACAGGGGCGGCATTATCGCGTACGGGTGGTCGCACCACAGGTCGACAATATCCATCTCCGCATTGCCAGCGACGTGTATCTGTTCATCCAGCGCACGCTCGAACTGGCAACCGGGCTCCTCGGCAGCACCGTCGCGCTTCTGTCCTTCGCCTATATCCTGTGGGGATTGTCCGCGACCACGCCGGTGCCGGGCTTGAGCGGCGGCACCATTCCGGGATGGCTGATCTGGGCGGCGTTGCTCTATGCCGGTCTCGGTACGCTGTTCGCGCATCTGATCGGCTGGCGGCTAATCCCGCTGAATTTCAACCAGCAGCGCTTCGAGTCGGATTTTCGCTTTGCGATCGTGCGTGCGGCGGATCATTCCGAACCGATCGCGCTGATGCAGGGGGAGCCGGTCGAGCGCGCCGATTTGCATCACCGCTTCTCCAATCTGGTTGCGAACTGGACGCGGCTGGTCGCGACCCAGACCCGCCTAGTTGGCTTTGTCGGCGGCTACGCGCAGGCATCCACGGTGGTGCCAATTTTGATGGTGGCTCCTGCCTATCTCGCCGGTGCGATCCCGCTGGGCTCCCTGATCCAGGCGGCGCTCGCCTTCACCCGCGTCGAAGGCGCCTTCGCGTTCTGCATTTCCGCCTATCCGAAGATCGCGGAGTGGAAGGCGATGGTCGATCGTCTCGCAGGATTCGAGGATGCGATGATCGCGGTCGACGAGAGCCGCGCGCAGACGGAGGGCGTGATCGTTGTCGGACGCGAGGGCGGCCGCGATCTCGAACTCTCGGGCCTGTCGATCCGGCTGCCGGACGGATCGGACATTTCCGGTCTTCCGGCAATGGATCTCAAGCCCGGCGACCGTCTGATGATCGCGGGGCCTTCCGGCTCCGGCAAGTCGACGCTGTTCCGGGCCTTGGCGGGGCTATGGCCGTCGGGCTCCGGACGGGTGGAGTTTCCGAAAGACGGCGAGGTGCTGGTGATGCCGCAGCGGCCGTACTTCCCGCTCGGTACACTCCGCACCGCAGTGGCCTATCCCAGCGAGCAGAGCGCGGTGCCGCAGGCCGATATCGTCTCGGCACTGGAGACGGTGGGCCTGTCGCATCTGGTCCCGCGGCTCGACGAGGAGGCCGACTGGAACGTGCTTCTTTCGGGCGGCGAGCAGCAGCGGGTCGGGATCGCGCGCGCGCTGATCCGCAAGCCTACGGTGCTGCTGTTCGACGAACCGGTGGCGGCGCTGTCCGACGCTTCGGGGCGCGAACTCTATCTCACCCTGCTGGAGAAACTCCCCAAAACGGTGGTTCTGACCATCGACCGGCGCGAGGTTTTGCGCGAATACCACGAAAAAATCGTCGAATTGAGCCGCGACGATACCGTCTCCCGGGCGCGCCTCTTGGCAACCCAGCCGGCATAAGCTAGCGAAAGTTGAGGGTCTTATTGAGGGTCTTGGGCTTTGCGGCGCATCGCCTTCGCATCACAAGAGTATCGTCCTGCCTGAGGTGTAAGATATGAGCCAGCAAGCTTCCGCGATCGGCATGAATTACTGGACTGATAAGTGGGATCTCCACGAGGACGTGTGTCCCTGCGACGTTCATTTCAACGAATGGGTCGCAGACCAGGGCCTGAAGAACAAGACTATCTTCCATTTCGGTACCGGCACGCACCATGTCGTGGGTGTCGAGCAGGCGCGCAGCGGCTCAAACAACGCGGTGCTTGCGATCACCGCCTCGATCGAGGAATACGAGGCCTATATCAAGCTGGTCTCGACCAACTCCGCCGTGGCGAAGAGCTATGTCGCGTATTTCGGCGACATCTATCTGACCAACCCGCGCCTGCTGCCCGACTTCGACATCGTCACCATGGTGCATCTGTGCGAGTTCTTTTTCCCGAACACCGCGAGCCCTGAATATGGCGGCATGACCGACCGGCAGGTGCTGGACCTGTTCACCGACAAGACGCGGTCAGGCGGCTATCTGATTTTCTACAAGAATTCCATGGGTGCCGAACGCACGTCGGAGATTCTGCCGGTGTGGGAAAAAGAGAAGCCCGTGGAGCGCGTCGCCGATTTCAAGACGCTGATTGTTTATAAGAAGAAGTAAGGTCTCGTGCCCCGGACCATCCAGTCTTTCTCCGTTCGTCCCCGCGAAAGCGGGGACCCAGCGTTAGGAAAACTGGATTCCCGCTTTCGCGGGAATGAACGGAGTTTGTGAAAACGCTGACGTGGTTACTTCACATCCAGCGGCGTGGTGCCCTTGGCCTTGCCGTCGGCATCGGTGGTGATCTTGTCCACACGCGCCTCGGCCGCCTTCAGTAATTCCTCGCAGCGGCGCTTCAGCGCCTCGCCGCGCTCGTAGATCTCGACTGATTCCGCGAGCGGCACTTTCCCGTCCTCGAGCCGCTTGATGATCGATTCCAGTTCGTCGATCGCCCGCTCGAAGGGCATGGTGGTGACGTCG
>JAEZBA010000548.1 GCA_023430245.1 Pseudomonadota bacterium | reverse complement strand
TCCGCGATCAGGAACGCGTGCGCAGCAATCTGCAATCGGTTGGACAGGGCTCCGACCTCGGCCGGCGCTATCTCGCCACGCTGAAGACGCAGGAGGACCGGCTCGCCGAGATCGGCACGCTCGACGCAAAGCTGGAGAAGGAGATCGAGGCGAGGACCAGGGCGGCCGAGGACGCGGTGCGGCAGCTGACGTTGTAGCCAGCTCTTGCAACACAAGCTGTCATCGCCGCGAAGGCGGGCGACCCAGTAAACGCGGATTCCTCAGTTGAGCGCTGGATGCCCCGCCTTCGCGGGGCATGACAGGCAAAGCTGTGTTACGCCCGCGCCTGCATCTCATCCACTGCTGCCAGCACCCGGTCCGGAGTGGTCGGCGCATCGATCGAAGGCGAAAGCCGATAGTCCGACAGCGACGCGATCGCATCGCGCACCGCAAGCCACACCGACAACGCGAGCATCAGCGGTGGCTCGCCGACCGCCTTGGAGCGGAACACTGTCTCTTCCCGGTTCGGCGCGTTCTGCAGAATACGCGCATTGAAGACCGGCGGCACGTCGCGGCTGCCGGGAATCTTGTAAGTCGAAGGGCCATGCGTGCGCAGCTTGCCCTTGCTATCCCAGACCAATTCTTCGCTGGTGAGCCAGCCCATGCCCTGCACGAACGCGCCTTCGATCTGGCCGAGATCGATCGCCGGGTTGAGTGACTCGCCGCAATCCTGCAATAGCTCGGCGCGCAGCACGCGCATCTCCCCGGTCAGCGTGTCGATCGCGACTTCGGCCGCCGCGACACCATAGGTGAAGTAATAAAACGGCCGACCGCTGTTGCTGGCAAAGTCCCAATGAATCTTCGGCGTGCGGTAGAAGCCGGTCGCCGACAGCGACACCCGCTTCTCCCATGACAGCGCTGCGAGCTCGGCGAATGACATCGAGCGATTGCCGGCATAGATGCGGTTCGACGAGAATGTAATGTCGCCCTTCGGCACATTGAATTGCTCGGCCGCGACATCGGCCATGCGATCCTTGATCTGCTCGGCCGCGTTCTGCGCCGCCATGCCGTTGAGATCGGAGCCGGACGAGGCCGCGGTCGGCGAGGTGTTCGGCACCTTGCCGGTGGTGGTGGCGGTGATCTTGATATTGTCGATATCGATCTGGAACGTCTCGGCCACCACCTGCGCGACCTTGACGAACAGCCCCTGCCCCATCTCGGTGCCGCCGTGGTTCAGCGTCACGCTGCCGTCCATATAGACATGCACCAGCGCGCCGGCCTGATTGAGCGCGGGACGGTTGAACGAAATGCCGAATTTCACCGGCATGGTGGCGAGGCCCTTCTTGACGATGGGACTCGTCCTGTTGAAGGCGATCACGTTTTCGCGCCAGGCTTTCAGATCGACCGTCCGATCGAGTTCGTCGATCACCGTCTGGATGATGTTGTCCTCGACCGTCATGCCATAGGGCGTGATGTTGTCGCGGCCGTGGCCATAGAAGTTGCGCCTGCGCACTTCCTCCAACGGCTTTCCGAGATGCCGCGCGATCATGTCGACGATGGTCTCGATCGCGAACATGCCCTGCGGTCCGCCATAGCCGCGGAACGCGGTGTTCGACACCGTGTTGGTCTTGCAGGCCAGACCGCGGAAGCGCAGCACCGGCAGCCAGTAGCAATTGTCGGCGTGGCAGAGCGCACGCGTCAGCACCGCCGGCGTATGGTCGGCGACATGGCCGCCATTGGCCGCGAGCAGCAGGTCGAGGCCAATGATGGTGCCATCGCCGTCGAAGCCGACATCGTAGCGATAATAGAACGGATGCCGCTTGCCGGTGGCGCGCATGTCGTCATCGCGCGGCAGCCGCAGCTTCACCGGCTTGCGCGTCTTGGTAGCGAGCAAAGCGGCGATGCCGGCGATGATGGTCGGCTGGCTTTCCTTGCCGCCGAAGCCGCCGCCCATGCGGCGCACCTCCACCGTCACCGCATTGAACGGGATGCCGAGCACATGGGCGACGCCGTGCTGCACCTCGGTCGGATGCTGCGTCGACGAATAGACATGGATATCGCGGTTGGTTTCGCCCGGCGTCGCGATTGCGATCTGGCCCTCGAGATAGAAGTGATCCTGACCGCCGCAGCGGAATTCGCCGGACAAGCGATGCGGCGCGGATTTGAGCGCGGCATCGATATCGCCGCGCGCCATGGTCTGGACCGGCGCGACGTAGAGTTCTTGCGCCACCGCCTCCTCGACCGTGAGCACCGCCGGCAGCACTTCGTATTCGACCTTCACGAGCTTCGCCGCGGCGCGTGCGAGATCGAGCGTCGCCGCGGCGACCGCCGCCACGACCTGCCCCTCATGCTCGACAAGTCCAGCCGCGAGCAACGGCTCGTCGGTGCGAATGGGCGCGATGTCGTTCTTGCCGGGAATGTCGGCCGCGGTCACGACTGCTGCGACACCCTCTGCCGCAAGCGCCGCCGAGACGTCGATCGAGAGAACGCGCGCATGCGGATGTGGCGACAGCACCAGCGCGGTGTCCAGCGTGCCTGGCACCGCCGGGATGTCGTCGAGATAGAGCGCCTGGCCGTTGGTGTGCCCGGCAGCGCTGTCGTGCTTCACCGAGGCGTGTACGCCGCCACGAATGCGGGAGAGAGGTGCGTTCATAGCTGCCACACTCCGGTTTTCTGGCCTTCGGTGGATTCGATCTGCAGCCGCCGGATCAGGTTGGCCGCAGCGCGCAGGCGATACGCGTCGGTGCCGCGATGATCGGTCATTGGCTGGAAGTCCTGCGCGATCAGCGCGTCGATGTCCTTCAGCGTGTCCGCCGTCCACGGCTTGCCGGTGAGCGCCGTCTCGACATGCGTCGCGCGCGCCGTGGTCGCGGCCATACCGCCATAGGCGGCGCGCAGCTCCGCGACTTTGCCGTCCTCGATGCGCAGGCGATAGGCGCCGATCACGGTCGAGATGTCCTGGTCGAAGCGCTTCGACAATTTGTAGGTGGTGAAGCTCGTTCCCGCCTTGAGCAGCGGAATTTCGATCGCTGCGATGATCTCGTCCTTCTCCATCGCCGTCTTGCGATAGCTGAGGATGAACTCATCGGCCTTCACAGCCCGCGCACCGCGCACCGAACGCAGCCTGATCGTTGCGTCGAGCGCCATCAGGCAGGGAATAGTGTCGCCGATCGGCGAGGCATTGGCGATATTGGCCGCGAGCGTGCCGATATTGCGGATCTGGCGCGAGCCGATGCGGCGCACCAGCGCGGCGAAGGATGGAAAATGCCGGTCGAGCGCGGGCAGCGCCTTCGTATAGGTCACGCCGCCGCCGATGACGAGCTTGTCCTTACCCTCGGAGACCGTGCGAAGCTCGCTCACCCACTGGGTCGAAATGACAGCCGGAAAGGCCTCGCGATCCTTGGAGACGCGGATGCCGAGATCGGTGCCGCCGCCGAGCACGAAGGCGTCGGGATGTTCCGCCTTCGCCTGCACCAGTTCGTCTATGCTACGTGGCGCGAGATAAAGCTGCGCACCCTGCCGGTATTCCGTCGCCGCCTCGCCGGCTCGCTCGGCGAGCCCGCAACCCGGTGGGTCGGCCCGCATGGTCTTGCAGGCCTCGACGATCGGCTTGTAGCCGGTGCAGCGGCAGAGGTTGCCGGCCAGCGCCTCGTGAATGGTCTCGTCGTCGCGCGCCTCACCACCTTGCGCAAATGCGAGCATCGCCATCGCAAA
>JAEZBA010000657.1 GCA_023430245.1 Pseudomonadota bacterium | reverse complement strand
CGCGGAGGATGCGGGCGGGGGGCGCAGGCATGGGCGAAGGTCAGTAGCCCGCATTGAGCGAAAGCGAAATGCGGGACGGTGGAACCCGGATTTCGCTGCGCTCAATCCGGGCTACGCTCACCAGCGGTGGACCCGCTACACCCGCATCGGCATCAGCACATAGAGCGTCTTGCCGCCGTCCTTGTCCTGAATCAGGGTCGGAGAGCCCGGATCGGAAAGTTTCAGCATCGCGACTTCGCCTTCGATCTGGGACGCGATGTCGAGCAGGTAGCGCGAGTTGAAGCCGATATCGAGCGGATCGGAATCGTATTCGACTTCCAGTTCCTCGGTCGCGCTGCCGGAATCCGGATTGTTGACCGACAATGTCAGCTTGCCACCGGCCAGCGCCAGCTTCACCGCGCGCCCGCGCTCGCTCGAGACCGTCGAGACGCGATCGACGGCATGCTCGAACTCGCTCTTGTCCACCTGCAGGATCTTGGAATTGCCGAGCGGGATCACCGGACCGTAATCGGGGAAGGTGCCGTCAATCAGCTTCGACGTCAGCACCACGTCGCCGATGGTGAACCTGATCTTCGCGGTCGACATTTCGATCAGGATTTCCGCCTCGGCATCCTCGATCAGACGCTGCACTTCGCCCACCGTCTTGCGCGGCACGATCACGCCGGGCATGCCGTTGGCGCCGGATGGCAGCGGAATCTCGAATTGCGCCAGGCGGTGACCGTCGGTCGCGACCGCGCGCAGCATTTCGGTCTTGCTGCCGGCGCTCGTCGCCGGATGAAGGAAAATTCCGTTCAGATAGTACCGGGTTTCCTCGGTCGAGATCGCGAACTGGGTCTTGTCGATCATTTTCTTCAGGTCTGCCGCCTGCATCCTGAAGCTGTGCGTCATGTCGCCGGCATTGAGATCCGGAAAATCGCTCTCGGGCAGGGTCTGCAGCGTGAAGCGCGAGCGCCCGGCGCGGATCGTCAGTACGCCGCGTTCACCGGACGCCTCGAGCACGATTTGCGACCCGTCCGGCAATTTGCGCACGATGTCGAACAGCATATGCGCGGGAACCGTGGTGGCGCCGCCGGGCGAAACTTCGGCTGCGATTGTCTCGTTGACCTCGAGATCGAGATCGGTCGCCTTGAGAACCAGCTTGCCGCGCTCGGCGCGCAGCAGAATATTGGCCAGAATCGGAATGGTGTTCCGGCGTTCGACCACGCGATGCACGTGGCCGAGCGACTTGAGCAATTGCGCACGCTCGACGGTGACCTTCATCTCGCAAAACCCTGAGGCGCCGGGAACGGCGGCAGTGTGACGATGGCCGGCCGCCGGCGGGTTGCCGGACGACCGGGGGACGCGAAACTGCCGTGTTGGAACGGTTTCGGCAAGTCCCTATTCTTGCTGCAACTGCCGCTTCAGCGTGTCGACCTCGTCGGCCAATGCAGCGTCGTTGCCGATCAGGTTCTCGATCTTGCGCACCGCATGCAGGACGGTGGTGTGGTCGCGGCCGCCGAACCGGCGTCCGATCTCCGGCAACGACCGCAGCGTCATGGTTTTCGCAAGATACATCGCGACCTGGCGCGGCCGCACGACATTGGCGGTCCGGCGCGAGGACAGGAGGTCGGAGCGGCTGACATTGTATTGCCGCGCCACCACCCGCTGGATGTCTTCGATCTTGACGCGCTTGGGCTCCTGCGGGCGGATCAAATCACGGACCTCCCGCTCGGCCACTTCCATGGTCATCGGCTGGCCGGTCAGCTTGCTGAGTGCGAGCAGGCGGTTGAGCGCGCCTTCGAGATCGCGGCCGTTATGGGTCACCGATTTCGCAATATACGACACCACATTGTCCGGAACCTCGAAGCCCTGATGGTGCGAGCGTGCCGCCAGAATCCGGTTCTTCAGGATTTCGAACCGAAGCTCCTCGCCGAGCGGGCCCATTTCGACCACCAGACCGCCAGCCAGGCGCGAGCGCACCCGATCGTCGAGCGTTTCGAGTTCGGATGGCGGGCGATCCGCGGCGATGATGACTTGGCGGCCGGCATCGATCAGCGCGTTGAGCGTGTGACAGAACTCGGCCTGCATGCTCTTGCCGGTGAGAAATTGCAGATCGTCGATGACCAGCACATCGATGCCGCGCAAGGCTTCCTTGTAGGCGATGGCAGTCTGGCTCTTCAGTGCGGAAACGAAGCCGTACATGAACTTCTCGGCGGTCAGGTAGAGGATCTTGCGATCGCCGCTCGCATTGCCGGCCCAGGTGATGGCCTGCAGCAGATGGGTCTTTCCGAGGCCCACGCCCGCATGAATGTAGAGCGGGTTGAACATGACGAGATCGCCGCGCCGCGCCGCGGCGACTTGTTTGGCGGCCGCATGCGTAAGAGTGTTGGAGCGTCCGACCACGAAGGTATCGAAGGTCAGCCGCGGATCGAGTGGCGATCCGCCGGATGCTTCATGCGCAGCCGATACCGGGAGTGCCGCGGCGCTCGCGAAGCGTGGTTCGGCACCGTTTGCTTTTTCGATCTTGTTCTCGCGTACCGGTTCGGGCTGTTCGTCCGCGCGGGGCTTGGCTTGCGGCGCTTTGATTGCCGCCGTTCGCACAGTCAGTTCGATGCGCTGAACGCAATGCTCTTCGGCTTGCCAGCAGCGCAGCACGCGATCGCTGTAATGCGATTGAATCCAGCTCTTGAGAAATCGCGTCGGCACCGACAAGCGTGCGGTATCCTTCTCGACGGCTTCCAGATCCATGCGAGCAAACCAGCTCGAGAAAATATCTTCGCCAACTTCAGCCTTGAGTCGGCCCTTGACCCGGGACCAACGCTCTTGTTCCAGACTCGTCATTTCGGTTGCCTCTTCCCGAATGTCGAAAAACGATGGGTGAAAACCGGAGCGGAAACGCCCCAGATGGAACTCGGCTCACATTCGAATGCTGCGGATGAAGCGGAAGATGCTTCGAGACGGACGTCAGAATGATCCGGCTATCGCGCGCACTCGCACATGAGCGTGGTTCCTAGCCATCGTTGGGAGGAGATGCCGAGCCCACTGATCCGGTTGCGATCGATGCTGGCCGCAGCCGGTTAGTCGCGCCCGGCAACGGCCGGGCGAAATCCTGTCCGCAATCGCTTTGCCGCGGTGATGAGTGCCGCGCTTGGTGCCGCTTGTGCTGGCGGCCTTTGTTGTTCGTCTGACCCGTCGTCATAACTCCCCCTGCCATCCGCGCGCCTCCACGCGGTGGTCCGATTCTTCGTCAACGTTTGAGTTCCGGGAGCTTCCCAGCGACGCGGATACAAATACGCAGCGTCGCGAAGTTCAGCAGTGAATTAGATCTTCTAGTCCGTCGAGTCCGCAGTCGCCCTTGCCGAGATCAGGATGATGAGAAATTCAGACACAGCTCACCCATCCTCATCTTACTGAGTTTTCAAAACAGACCGCTTATTGAAGGCCGCCGCTGCAGTGCGCGGCGGTGTTTTGAAGATACACGCGCGCCCCCAAACTGCAACGAGTTTGTCTCGGACACAGCGTCGCGAGATCGAGATTTTGCAGTAACGACGGCACTTTTCATGCTTCTGTCACTGCAACGTCTTGAATCGCCGCATGCTTTTTCAGGTTCGCCCTGCTTTTGCACGGCGATTCAATCGTCGGCCTGGCAGGTTCGCGGCGGCAACCGGATGCCGATTTGAAAGTCCCCGAAGCGCTATGGACGTAAATCTTTATTTTACCGGCGCTTTTCGTGCTCAGTTTTCAAACCAATGCACGCTCTGAAAAGTCGTTGCGCGGGATTTTGCGGTGCGCCGGCGCTGGATGTGTGACGCGCGGGCGACACTCGTGATTCAAAACGATCTGCGGACGCTCTGCAAGGGCTTTCAAACGGCAAAGACCCGGCGCGAGCCGGGTCTTTGTCGGTCCGAAAAAGAAAAGACCCGGACGAGCCGGGTCTTTGAAGCGTCAGAGCAAGCGATGGCCGAGAGCGGCCGTCAGCCTTTAAGATGCGAGCTTCGCTACGCGAACGGTCAGACGCGAGACCTTGCGGCTCGCCGTCTTCTGGTGAACGATGCCCTTCTGGCTCGCACGCATGATCTGCGGCTCCGCCGCCTTCAGTGCCGCGAGCGCAGCGTCACGATCGCCGCCGGCAATCGCCTCTTCGACCTTGCGGATGAATCCGCGCATCATCGACCGGCGATGCTGGTTGATGGCGGTGCGGCGTGCGATCACGCGCGTCTTCTTCTTCGCCGATTTCGTATTGGCCATGGGGCCCTCTGTAAACATGGGTCCGGGCGCATGCCTGGGCGCGGCCGAACCGGGGATTTCGGAAAGCTAAAAGGCGGCGGATAGCCGCCGCCTCAGTTGGCCGGGTTATAGTCGCGGGACCGCTTTTCGTCAACGAACGAAAACGACCCGAATCCGGCTTTTAGGCCACCTTCCGGGCCCTGGCGGCCTCATATCCGGCGATAATCGCGGTCCGGTCGGCCACTGAGGGCTCCGCCAGCGGCGGTTTCATGGCCGCCAGGGCCGGATCGGCATGGATATGGGCCAGCAGGGCCTTGATCCCGGAGACCAGCGGCTTGCCGTTGAACAGGCTCCGGATCGTCACCGCCTGCTCCGAGGCCGCCGCATCGCCCGACGCCCAAGCGCGCGGGCACAGGGCGGCGTTGCAATTCGCCGTGGCGGAAATGCAGCCGGCGAATACCCCCGACCGGGCCTCCAGCAGCGCCGCTTCGGGCGACGGAAACACGTCGAAGCCTGGCGCGATCTTGGCCGCCTCGCGGGCATAGGC
>JAEZBA010000558.1 GCA_023430245.1 Pseudomonadota bacterium | reverse complement strand
CACTCGCTGTGCTCATGCCGATCGTGGCGTCGATGGGCGGCAATGCCGGAACCCAGACCATGACGGTTGCGGTGCGCGCGCTGGCGACCCGCGAATTGTCCGATGCCAATGCATGGCGCGTGGTGCGCCGCGAATTGCTGGTCGGCATCATGAATGGTGTCGGCTTCGCCATCATCATGGGTGCCGTGGCGGCGGCGTGGTTCGGCGTCAGCGATCTTTTTCTGGTGATGGGACTGGCGATGCTGACGGTCCTCGCAGCGGCGGCGCTCGGCGGCATTGTGATCCCGCTGATCCTCACGAAACTCGGCGTCGATCCGGCGGTCTCGTCGGGACCGTTCGTGACCACGATCACCGACGTCGTCGGTTTCTTTGCTTTTCTCGGGATAGCGACGCTCTGGTTCAGGCTAGGCTAGCTGAAGTCGGCGGCGCGAGCAGTGCGTCGAGCGCAAGCGCTATGTCGGCACCGCTGACCGATTTCGGATCAAGAAGGCTCTGTCCGAACAGGAAAGCGTAGACCATCATCGCCCGTGCAGAGGCTTCGCGCGCCGGCCAGCCGAGTTGTTCAAACAAGGCGGCGACGAGCTGCAGTCGTTCGGCATCCACAGCCTGTACGGCGCGGGCGGCGGCTTCGTCATTATGGGCGAGCGAACGGATCGCGAGCTCGATCGCAAGCCCCCTGGCATTGCCGCGCTTGGTGTAGAGGTCGGCAAGCCGGCGAAGCGAGAGGGCAGGGTCACCGTCACGCGGCGCCTGTTCGCGGATCGCAAGGATGCGTCCGTCCGCCCATTGCGCCAGCATGGCATCGATCAGTGCTCGCCGATCGGCGAAATGCCAGTAGAAGCTGCCTTTGGTGACGGACAGCGCCTTGGCGATCGGCTCGACCCGGACGGCGTCGATTCCGTCGCTCGCGAGCGCATCCAGTGCGGCTGCGATCCACGCTGCCGCGTCCAGCGGACCCGAGCGGGAACCGGCCCTGGCCAAAACGTCTTTGGTGCGCGTCACCCTGCTTGACTCCAACCATACGGTGCCGTATTGAAACATACGCTACCGTATGGGTCAAGCAGGAGGCCTGAGGCATGAGCGCATTCGAGCCCCGCAATCCGCTTTGGGAAACCCGGGTGCGCGACAGCTTCGCCCGGCAACCGTTCATGACGCTGGTCGGTGGCGAGATTGCTTCGCTCTCGCCCGGTGCCTGCGCGGTGGCGCTGAAGGCGCGCCCCGACCTGTGTCAGCAGCGCGGCTTTCTGCATGGCGGGGTCACCACGGCGCTGGCCGATACAGCCGCCGGCTTTTCCGCCTATTCGCTGATGCCGGAGGGCTCCGCGCCGCTGACGGTGGAGTTGAAGATCAATCTGTTATCGCCGGCGGTCGGCGAGCGGTTCGTCGCCAGGGGCAGGGTGTTGCGCCCGGGCCGGACCCTGACCATCGTCGAGGTGGATGTGGGCGCCGAACGCGGCGCGGAAACGAAGTTGATCGCACGCATGCTCGCGACCATGATCTGTCTGGAGAATACGCCCGACGCGCCGCAAGAGGCTCAAAAAGACGCGCGCGAGTAAGGTGCAGGAGCGGCCCATGATTTCCAACACTTGGACCGGGTTCGATTTCGGGCTCGGCGAAGACGTCGACATGCTGCGCGACAGCGTGCGTCGCTTCTCGCAGGCAAAGATTGCGCCGCGTGCCGACGAGATCGACCGCAAGAACGAATTCCCTCGCGACCTCTGGCCGAAGCTCGGCGAGCTTGGTCTTCTCGGCATCACGGTCGAGGAGAAGCTCGGTGGGTCCGGGCTCGGCTATCTCGAACACTGCGTGGCGATGGAAGAGATTTCGCGCGCCTCCGGCTCGGTCGGCCTGTCCTATGGAGCGCATACCAATCTCTGCGTGAACCAGATCCGCCGGAACGGTACCGCTGACCAGAAAAAGCGCTATCTGCCGAAGCTGATGTCCGGGGCCCATGTCGGCGCGCTCGCCATGTCGGAGCCGGGCTCGGGCTCTGACGTGGTGTCGATGCGCACCCGCGCCGATAAGAAGGGTACGAAGTACATTCTCAACGGCTCGAAGATGTGGATCACCAACGGTCCGCTTGCCGACACCATTGTGGTCTATGCCAAGACCGATGCGACCGCGGGCGCGCGAGGTATCACCGCCTTTCTGGTCGAGAAGAAGTTCAAGGGTTTCTCGCCCGCCCAGAAGCTCGACAAGCTCGGCATGCGCGGCTCCGATACCGGCGAGATCGTGTTTCAGGATTGCGAAGTGCCGCAGGAGAACGTGCTCGGCGCGGTCGGCAACGGCGTCAACATCTTGATGTCCGGGCTCGATTACGAACGCGTGGTGCTGGCCGCGGGGCCGCTCGGACTGATGCAGGCGGCGATCGATCTGGTGATCCCGTATATTCACGACCGCAAGCAGTTCGGCCAGTCGATCGGCCGCTTCCAGCTCATGCAGGCCAAGATCGCGGACATGTATGTCGGGATGAACGCGGCGAAATCGTACGTCTATGCGGTGGCGAAGGCCTGCGACGAAGGACGGACCACGCGTGAAGATGCGGCCGGCGCGATCCTGTTCGCATCGGAGCGCGCGACGCAGATGGCGCTGGAAGCGATTCAGACATTGGGCGGCAACGGCTATATCAACGAGTTTCCGGCTGGCCGGCTTCTGCGTGATGCCAAGCTCTATGAAATCGGCGCCGGCACCAGCGAAATCCGCCGCATGCTGATCGGACGCGAGATTTTCGAGAAGACCCGTTGATCGTCGATGACGCGGACAATGCGGATTTGAAACGCGCGCAGCCACCGAGCCATTGCGTTAATGGTTCATTGAACGATTGCGTGGATCATACGGGCATGACTGGAAAGCCCGATCTGCGATTGCGCCTCAAGGCTGACGGCCGCATCGTCGAAATTCTTCCCGATGGCGGCGAACGGACGGTGTCCGAGACCAGCCATTTCCCGCAATTCGCTGCGACCGCAGCACCCGGTCCCGCCGGAGGCGATGCGGCTTACGCTCGCGCCATCCGCGCGGCGGCGCGCATGACGCAGGCGGAGTTTGCCGCCCGCATCGGTGTCCCCGTCGAGACCGTTCGAAACTGGGAACAGGGGAAGCGTTCGCCGCGCGGTCCCGCGCGTGCGTTGCTGCGCGTTATCGAAGGCGCACCCGCGGTGGCGTTCGAAGTTCTCGGCAAGAAGCATTAGTCTGACGTGATTCAGTCTCGCTCCGCGTCCGCCGCATCGTAGGCAACGCGCGCGGCGGCGATTTTACTCTGGGTTTTCTCAGCCCAGGCGATCAACGTCACCAACGGTTCCAGCAGCGACTCTCCGAGATCGGTCAGACGATAGTCGACGCTTGGCGGCTTGGTCGGAAACACGCGGCGCGCGATCAACCCGTCGCGCTCGAGGTTACGCAGCGTCTGTGTCAGCATCCGTTTGGAAATGTCCGGGATTGCGCGGCGTATCTCGCTGAAGCGATGCGGCTTGAGCGCCAGCACGACGACAATCAGCGTCGTCCATTTGTCGCCGAGGTGGTCCAGGATACTCCGCACCGGACACCGCACCGGGTCGAATTTCATGGCACTCCAGGCGCCGAACCGCTTTGCAAGGCTCTCATGAGCCAAGCGGAGGTTATTGGCGCGTAACCCGGTCACGGAAATCTGCCTCCTTCCACAATTCGAATGGGTCTCATAAGTGGACTAAGTCTCATATATAGACCTGGAGTCCTCCTATGACAATTTCTGAAACGATCGCTGTGACTGGCGCGACTGGCGAGTTAGGGCGGCTTGTCCTTGCCGACCTGCTCCAATTGACGCCGGGCGTTCGCGTGGTCGGCCTCGTCCGCAATGCGACTGCGGCACAGGATCTGGCTGATCGCGGCGTCGAACTGCGTGTTGCCAATTATGACGACCCTGCGAGTCTAGGAACGGCGCTGCATGGCGTCGACAAGCTGTTGCTGATTTCATCGAGCGAGGTCGGGCGGCGCGTGCCGCAGCATCGCAATGTCATCGATGCCGCGAAGGCAGCTCACGTCAGGCTCCTGGCCTATACGAGCATATTGCATGCGGATGTCAGCCCGCTTGCATTGGCTGCGGAACATCGCGAGACCGAAGCGCTGATCCGCGCGTCCGGCCTTCCATTCGTGTTGCTGCGTAACGGTTGGTATACGGAAAACTATACCGGCAATATCGCTGCGGCCGTTCAGCATGGTGCCGTGCTGGGTTCGGCGCAGAATGGACGCATCTCATCCGCCGCGCGCGCCGATTATGCAGCCGCCGCAGCGGCGGTGCTGTCAAGTCGCGAGAGTCAGGCCGGCAAAATCTACGAGCTTGCGGGCGATACGAGCTTTACACTTTCGGACTACGCGGCCGAGATCGCGCGGGAATCCGGTAAGCCGGTTATCTACCGGGATATGCCGGAGCCTGAATACAAGGCCGCACTGCAAAATGTCGGTTTGCCGGAAGCGTTTGCCGGGCTGATTGCCGAAAGCTCCGCAAAGTCCGCGAACGATTCGCTTTTCAACGACGGACGGCAGTTGAGCATCCTGATCGGACGTCCGACCACACCCATGGCGCGATCTGTGGCTGCCGCTCTTGCCGGTTGATCGAGTTTTCCCGGGCGGTTTGCGGTCACGCTTGGCAGCGGCCGTCCGGCACGGCATTCTCCCGCGCGATTGAAATAGGGGGCGTGCGAATGGTTCCAGTGGTCGAAGTCAAGGGGGCGCGGATTCCGGCCATTGGGCTCGGCACGATGACGCTGAAGGGCGACATCTGTGTCGAGGCAGTCGCCGCTGCCCTGAAAATGGGCTATCGGCATATCGACACCGCCGCCTTCTATGACAACGAGGCCGAGGTCGGGGAGGGTATCCGCAAATCCGGCGTGTCGCGCGACGAGATCTTTCTGACAACCAAGGTCCGTCACACCGATCTTGCCCCCGGCGACTTCGAGGCGTCGGTCGAGGCCAGCCTGAAACGGCTCGACCTTCCTTACGTAGACCTTCTGCTGATCCATTGGCCGAATCCGGATATTCCGCCGTCGGTCTATATGCCCGCCTTGTGCAAGGCCAAACGCAATGGCCAAGCCCGCCATATCGGCGTCGCCAATTTCACCATGGCACTGCTTGAAGAAGCCGAGAAGCTCGCCGACGAGCCGATCGTCAACAATCAGATTGAGACCCATCCGTTTCTCGATCACCGCACCATCCTGGCCTATTGCAAGGGCCGCGGAATTTCGGTGACCGGTTATTGTCCGCTGGGGCGCGGACGGATTCCGGGCAATGCGGTGCTGGAGCGCATCGCCAAGACGCACAACAAGAGCGAGGCACAGATCGCCCTCCGCTTCCTGGTGCAGGAGGGCGTGATCCCGATCCCGCGCACCGCCACGCCGGAAAAACTCAAGGCCAATGTCGACATTTTCGATTTCATGCTGGCGGAGTCGGAAATGACGGCGATCCGCAATCTTGCCGAGCCGGACGGCCGCATCGTGAAGCCTCCGCAATCGCCGAAATGGGACAACTGACCGCGATGATGTATCTCGACGCCAAGGGCGCCCATATCCCCGCCATCGGTCTTGGAACCTGGGAACTGCGCGGGCGCGATTGCGCGCGCATCGTGGAGCAGGCGGTGCGGTTGGGCTACCGGCATTTCGACACCGCACAGATGTACGGCAATGAACGCGACGTGGGCGAGGGCATCCGCGCCTCGGGCATCAAGCGCGAGGAGGTGTTCGTCACCACCAAGGTTTCACCCGACAATCTCGCGCCGATGCTGCTGGTACGATCGGTGAAGGAATCCGTTGGCGCGTTGCGGCTCGGCGAGATCGATCTGCTTCTGCTGCATTGGCCCAACAAGGGCGTTCCGCTGGCCGAGACCATTGACGCGCTGGTCGAGATGAAGCGCGACGGTCTGGTACGTAATATCGGTGTGTCGAATTATACGGTGGCTTTGCTCGATGAGGCGAGTCGTCTGTCGGGCGAGCGACTGGTCTGCAACCAGTTCGAGTTTCATCCCTATCTCGACCAGTCCAAGGTTCTGGCCGCGTGCCGCGCCCATGGCATGGCGGCAGTGGCCTATTCTCCAATCGCCAAAGGCAGCACGAAAAGTGACTCCGTGCTCACCCGCATCGGCAAGCCGTATGGGAAGACTGGCGCGCAGGTTTCGTTGCGTTGGCTGGTCCAGCAAGGCGTCGGTGCAATCCCGCGCACCAGCAAGGTTGAGCGGCTGTCCGAGAATATCGCGATCTTCGATTTCAGTCTGACCGAGGCGGAAATGGCAGAGATCGGCAGGCTTGCGCATGCCGGCGGACGGCTGGTCGACTGGGCCTGGTCGCCGAAATGGGACTGAGCGGCGAAACCGCTCTGGTGCTGTTTTCCGGCGGGCAGGACTCGACGGTCTGTCTGGCCTGGGCCTTGCAGCGGTTCGAAACGGTCGAAACCGTCGGCTTCCAGTATGGTCAGAGGCATGTCGTGGAACTGGATGTCAGGCCGGCCTTGCGCGACGCTCTGCGCGGGCTCGATCCGGCCTGGGCGCCTCGTCTGGGCGACGATCACATGATCGATCTCGCCTCGCTCGGTCAGATTTCAGACACCGCGCTGACCCGCGATGTCGCAATCGAAATGGCAGACAGCGGTCTGCCGACGACCTTCGTGCCTGGCCGCAACCTGGTGTTCCTCACCTTTGCTGCGGCGCTGGCCTACCGCCGCGGCGCCCGGCATCTGGTCGCGGGGATGTGCGAAACCGATTATTCCGGCTACCCGGATTGCCGGGACGACACCATCAAGGCGATGCAGGTCGCGCTGACGCTTGGCATGGACCGGCGATTCGTGGTGCATACGCCGCTGATGTGGATCGACAAGTCCGCCACCTTCGCGCTGGCGCAGGAGATCGGCGGAGAGCGGCTGGTGCAGGCGGTCGTCGAACTGACGCATAGCTGCTATCGCGGCGACCGCTCGCGCCGCCATGATTGGGGTTATGGTTGCGGCGAATGTCCGGCCTGCGAATTGCGCGCGGCCGGCTATGCCAAATGGAAAGAGGAATGCAAACGTCAATGACGAACGAGACGCGCCGCTGGGTCGAGGGCTCGGTGTTTTTTCTGTTGTTCTGCCTGACGATCCCAGTGGCGAACTGGATGATCTATAATGTCGGCACGGTCTGCACGCGTGATGGACCTTGCCTCATCCCGGTCGCGCCGGGACTGATGGCGCCATCCGGCGTTTTGATGGTTGGCGTCGCGCTGGTGCTGCGTGACCTGCTGCATCGGCGGCTGGGCGTTGCTGCGGCAGTCGCTGCGATCCTGATCGGCGCCGGCCTTTCGGGGCTTGTCGCGCCGCTCTCGCTCATCACCGCTTCAGCGGCTGCGTTCCTGATCTCCGAATTCGCCGACCTCGCAGTCTACACGCCCCTGCAGGAGCGCCGCTTCATCGCGGCCGTGATCGCATCGAGCATGGTAGGTCTTGTCGTGGATTCGATTGTGTTCCTGTGGCTTGCTTTCGGCTCGCTTGAATTCCTGGCCGGACAGGTCGTGGGTAAGGCGTGGATGGTGCTGCTGGCCGTACCGTTCATCATGTATCTGCGGCGGCGCGACGAGCGACTGCATCTCGGCCCGGCCTGATCGATAGGAAGATATGCAAATGAGTGCGCTCGATGACCTGCGCCACATCACCACCGGGACCATCACGACGATCCTGCTCAAGCGCGGCATCCGTCACAGCTGGATGCGCGGACCGATGCCGCTCGTTCCTGGTGGCAAGCGCGTCGTGGGACCCGCTTTCACGCTCCGCTTCGTCCCGGTGCGCGAGGATCTCGCGACGCCGGAAAGCTGGGGCAAGCCGATTTCGACGCGTGCGGCGATCGAGGCGATGCCGGAGGGCTGCATCGCCATTGCCGACGCGATGGGCGTGCAGAGCGCCGGCATATTCGGCGACATTCTCGTCATGCGCATGGTTAGGCGCGGCGTGCAGGCGCTGGTCACCGATGGCGTGATGCGCGACAAGACAGGGATCCTCAAAACCGGGCTGCCGCTCTGGTGCTCTGGCATTGCCGCACCCGCATCGGTCAACGGCCTGACCTTCGTCGGCTGGAACGAGCCGATCGGATGCGGCGGCTGCGCGATTTTTCCGAATGACGTGATCGTCGCCGACGACGATGGAGCGGTGGTCATTCCGCAGGCGATGGTCGAGGATGTCGCCAAAGAGGGCGCGGAAC
>JAEZBA010000539.1 GCA_023430245.1 Pseudomonadota bacterium | reverse complement strand
GCTTTTCAGCCGTCCGGCCGGATCCGGGATGCCGACCTGGGTGAGCAGATCGACGATCCGGTCCTTCGCTGCGTCACCGCGCAGGCCAACGTGCAACTCGAGTATCTCGCGGATCTGGCGCTCGATGGTGTGGAGCGGATTGAGCGAGGTCATCGGCTCCTGGAAAATGATGGTAATGTCGTTGCCGCGGATCGAGCGCATGCGGCTCTCCGGCATCGCCAGCAATTCCTTGCCCTTGAAGTGAATCGTTCCGCTCGGGTGGCTTGCGGCCGGGTAGGGCAACAGCTTCATCACCGACATCGCGGTTACGGACTTGCCGGAGCCGGATTCGCCCACCAGCGCGACGGTCTCTCGCGGCTTGATGTCGAACGAAATCCGGTCGACCGCGAGCGTGGTGCGGCCGGCCTGGGTGAAGGCGATGGAAAGGTCCTTCACACTGAGAAGCGGGGGCGCGCTCATGCAAATATTTTCCGCGGGTCGAAGGCGTCGCGCACTGCCTCGCCGATGAACACCAGCAAAGACAGCATGATGGCGATGGTGAAGAAGCCGGACAGTCCGAGCCACGGCGCCTGGATATTGGCCTTGCCCTGCGACAGCAATTCACCGAGCGAGGGTGAGCCGGGCGGCAGGCCGAGGCCCAGAAAGTCGAGCGATGTCAGGGTCCCGACCGATGCCGACAGGATGAAGGGCAGCATGGTCAGCGTGGCGACCATCGCATTCGGCAGCAAATGCCGGAACATGATCTTGAAGTTCGAAACTCCGAGCGCGCGCGCAGCCATCACATATTCGAAGTTCCGGCCACGCAGGAATTCAGCGCGGACCAGCCCAACCAGTGAGACCCAGGAAAACAGCAGCAGGATTCCGAGCAGAACGAAGAAACTTGGGGTCAGCACTGAGGAAATGATCATCAGCAGGAACAGCGTCGGCACCGAGGTCCAGATTTCCAGCCCGCGCTGGAAGAACAGGTCGACCTTGCCGCCGAAATATCCCTGGACCGCGCCGGCGATCACACCGATGACCGACGAAATGGTTGTCAGGATCAGACCGAACAGGACCGATATCCGGAAGCCATAGATGATGCGCGCCAGCACATCGCGGCCCTGATCGTCGGTGCCGAGCCAGTTATATTCAAGGTCGCGGCAGCCCGACAGATTCTTGCGCTGGACCACCGGCTTGCACTGTTCTTCGGTCAATAGCCAGGTCGGCTTGGACGGTGCCGGCGTCGGCAGATCGAGATTGTGCGTCGAATAGGAATAGCGGATCGGCGGCCACCACATCGTGCCGCCGGCCTCGTCGATCTTTTTCTGCAGATACGGATCGCGATAATCGGCCGCGGTTTCGAATTCGCCGCCGAAAGTGGTCTCGGCATAGGTGAACAACGAGGGGAAATACAGGCCGCCCTGATACTGGATCAGGAACGGCTTGTCGTTTGCGATCACTTCCGCGAACAGCGAGGTGATGAACAGGAACAGAAAAATCCAGAGTGAGTAAAAGCCGCGCCTGTTACGCTTGAAGTTGGCCCAGCGGCGCTGATTGAGTGGCGACAGCCGCAGAGGCCGCCGCTCGGGCGGGAGAACGAGTCCGGATGGGCCGATCGTCTCGGTCTCCGGCATGGTGTTGGGGACACGCGCATCCATATCAGACCTCGCGCGCCTCGAAGTCGATCCGCGGATCGACCAGCGTATAGACTATGTCCGAGATCAGGCTGACGAACAGGCCGACCAGTGCGAAGATGTAAAGTGTCGCGAAAGTGACGGCGTAGTCGCGGTTCATGATGCTTTCGAAGCCAAGCAGGCCCAGCCCGTCCAGCGAGAAGATGGTCTCGATCAGCAGCGCCTCGGCGAAAAAGGCTGCGATGAAGGTCGAGGGGAAGCCGGCGATGATGATCAGCATCGCATTGCGGAATACGTGGCCATACAGCACGCGGGCATTCTTGCAGCCCTTGGCGCGCGCGGTCAGCACATATTGCTTGCGGATCTCGTCGAGGAAGGAGTTTTTGGTCAGCAGCGTCATGGTGGTGAACGCGCTGAGCGACATCGCGATCAGCGGCAGCGTGAGGTGCCAGAAGTAATCCAGGATCTTGCTGTACCAGGGCAATTGCGACCAGTTGTCGGATGTCAGGCCGCGTAACGGGAACCAGTCGAAGAACGAGCCGCCAGCGAACAGGATGATCAGCAGAATTGCGAACAGAAAGCCCGGAATCGCGTAGGCGATGATGATGATTCCGGAGGTCCAGGAATCGAAGCGGGTCCCGTCCTTCACAGCCTTACGGATGCCAAGCGGGATCGACACGGCATAGGCGATCAGCATCATCCACAAGCCGAGTGAGATCGAGACCGGCAGCTTCTCCTTGATCAGCTCGATGACGGTTACGTCGCGAAAATAGCTCTTGCCGAAATCGAAGCGGATGTAGTTCCACAGCATGATGAAGAAGCGCTCGTAGGCCGGCTTGTCGAAGCCGAATTGCTTTTCGAGCTGCTTGATGAATTCGGGGTCGAGCCCCTGGGCGCCGCGGTATTTGGACGAGCCGCCGTCGATCCCGGCTGCGCCCTCCATGCCCCGCCCGGCGAAATCGCCGCTTTGAGAGCCGGAAATCCGGGAGGTGGCGCCGGTATCGGAACCCGACAATTGCGCGATCACCCGCTCGACCGGACCGCCGGGCGCGAACTGGATCACCACGAACGACACCAGCATGATCCCGAACAGGGTCGGAATCATCAACAGCAGGCGTCGAAGAATATAGGCACTCATGTCGTTCGGCCCATTATGGCTGCTTTTGTCGTCAAGCGGGTATCGGGCACGGTGACAACGCTAGCCCCGCCGCTCCAGTTGCGCCGCTTTGGCCGGATCGTACCACCATGTTTCCGGAATGCCGCGGGCATATTTCGGCTTGCCCTGCGCGGGCCGGTCGAACATGTCCCAATAGGCGATCCAGTGCGAGGCCTTATACCAATGCGGGACCCAGTAGCGGCCGGACCGGATCACCCGGTCGAGCGCGCGGCAGGCGGTGACGAGTTCCGGCCGGGTGGGCGCCGCCACGATGATGTCGACCAGAGAATCGATCACCGGATCGGAAATGCCCGCCAGGTTCTGCGAGCCTTTGATCCCGGCTGCGCGCGACGAGAAATAGGACCGCAGCGATTCGCCGGGAGCGGTCGAGAAGCTGAAGCGCTGGATCACCACATCGAAATCGAATTCGTTGGTGCGGGCCTTGAGCTGGACCGGATCGACCATCCGGACATTGGCGTCGATCCCGAGTATGGCCAGATTCTTGATATAAGGCATGTGATGCGCCTGGAAGCTCGGCTCTTCCAGCAGGAATTCGACGGTCATCGGCTCGCCCGAAGGCGTCATCCGCTTGCCGTTCTTGATCGGGTAGCCGGCCTCGTTCAACAGCCGCGTTGCCTGCCGCAGGAGATTGCGGTCGTTGCCAGAGCCGTCGGTCACCGGCGGCACGAACGGCTCGCCGAACACCTCGTCCGGCACCTTTCCGCGAAACGTTTCCAGCAGTTTCAGTTCGTCGGCGCCCGGCTTACCGACGGCCATCAGGTCCGAGTTCTGAAACACAGAGTGGGTCCGGTCGTAGGAACCGTACATGATGGAGCGATTGGTCCATTCGAAATCGAACGCGTAGATCATCGCCTCGCGCAATTTCGGATTCTGGAATTTCGCGCGACGGGTGTTCAGGAACCAGCCTTGTGCGCCGGATGGGGTTTCGTCCTTCAGCACGTCGCGCTTGACGCGGCCATCGCGCATGGCCGGGAAGTCATAGCGGGTCGCCCAGATGCGGGAGGTGAATTCCTCGCGGAAGGTGTAGCTCCTGCCGGTGAAGCCCTCGAAGGCGACGTCGCGGTCGCGAAAGAATTCGTAGCGGATGACGTCGAAATTATTGAGCCCGCGCTGTACCGGAAGCTTTGCGCCCCACCAGTCCTTCACCCGGTCATATTCGATAAAGCGTCCGGCCTCGAAGCGGCCGACCTTGTAGGGTCCGCTGCCGAGCGGGACATCGAGGCTGGATTCCTCGAACGGACGCTTGCTGTAATAGGCGCGCGAAAAGATCGGCAGGCCGGCGACGAACAGCGGCACGTCGCGGCCGCGCTTCTCCTTGAAGCGCACGACCAGGGTGCGGTCGTCGGTGGCTTCGGCGCCGTCGAAATCCCGCAGCAGCGCCTGGATGATCGGGTGGCCTTTCTCCTTCAAGACGCCGAGCGAGAACACTGCGTCATGCGCATCGAGCGGACTACCGTCATGGAAGGTGAGGTCCGGCCGCAGTGTGAACCGGTAGGCCAGGCCGTCCTCGGAAATCTGCACCGACCGCGCAGCCAGGCCGTACATCGAATCGGGTTCGTCGGCGGCGCTCGTCATCAGGCTGGCAAAGGTGCGCTCCATGCCGAGCGCGGCGTCGCCACGCAGGATGTAGCTGTTGAGCGAGTTGAAGGTGAGGAAATTCTGGTTGAATTGCCGGCTCGCGCCGATCATCGAGAACGCGCCGCCTTTCGGCGCGTCGGGATTGACGTAATCGAAATGCGGGAAATCAGCCGGATATTTGAGATCGCCGAATGCCGAGATACCGTGCCGCTCGCGTGGTTCCGCACGTCCCGTCCGTTGCAGTGCCAGCAGACCGGCGCCGGCCGCGATCGTCAGGACCTTGCGGCGCGTCAGCCTCACGAACGGGACCCTACCTTGGCGGCCTTCTCTGCGTCCCACCACCACACGGTCGGGAATGCCGCGAGGCCATATTTCGGCAGCGGATCGGGCTTGCCGAAGCGATCCCAGCGCGCGGTGCGGACCTTGCCGTAGGTCCATTGCGGCACCACGAAATGATGCGCCAGCAGCACGCGGTCGAGCGCCTTGGTGGCAGCGACCAGTTCGGTGCGGTTCTTGGCGAAGATCACGCGCTCGATCAGCGCATCGATCCCGGCGTCGCGGATGCCGGCAAAGTTGCGGGTGCCGGGCTGGTCGGCGGCCTTCGAACCCCAGAAACCGCGCTGTTCGTTGCCGGGCGACAGCGACTGGCCCCAGGACGCCAGGATGATGTCGAAGTCCCAGTTGCGCTGGCGGTTCTCGTATTGCGTCGCGTCGACGACGCGGATCGACACCTCGACGCCGACGCGCTCCAGCAGCGGCTTCCAGAAGCTGACGATGCGCTCGAAGGTCGGCTGCGACAGCAGCACCTCGACCGACATCCGCTCGCCGGTCTTCACGTTGGTCAGCTTGTGATCCTTGATCTCCCAGCCGGCCTCGCGGAACAGCCGCAGCGCCTCGCGCATGTTGTTGCGCACCGCCGCCGCATCGCCGCCCTTCGGATTGGTAAAGGCGGTGGTGAAGACCTCCGCCGGCACCTTGTCCTTCACGCTCTGCAGGATTTCCAGCTCCAGCCCTTCCGGCAAGCCGCTGGAGGCGAGTTCGGTGCCTTCGAAGAAGCTGTTGATGCGACGGTATTGCCCGAAGAAAATCTGCTTGTTCATCTCCTCGAAATCGAACGCGAAGTTGAACGCGCGCCGCACCTTCGGATCCTTGAACTTGTCGCGCCGCGTGTTGAACGCGAACGCCTGCATGATGCCGAAATTGCGGATATCGAATTCTTCCAGGATAACGCGCTTCTCGCGCACCGCCGGGAAGTCGTACGCGGTCGCCCAGTCCTTGGCGCTGTTCTCGTAGCGCCAGTCGAGGTTGTCGGACTTGAAGGCTTCGAGCGCGACCGTGGAATCGCGGAAATATTCGTAGCGCAGTTCGTCGAAATTGTTGGTGCCGACATTGACGTTGACGTCCTTGCCCCAATAATCGGCGACGCGCTCGTAGGTGATGCTGCGGCCGGCGACGAAGGACTTCACCCGGTAGGCGCCGGAGCCGAGCGGCGGCTCCATCATCGTCAGCGAGACGTCGCGCGGACGGTCTTGCGCATCCTTGCCTTCCCACCAGTGTTTCGGCAGCACGCTGAGCTGGCCGACGATCTGCGGCAATTCGCGGTTTCCGGCCTGGTCGAAAGTGAAGGTGATGTCGCGCTCGCCGGTTTTCTCGGCCTTGGTGACATGCCGGTAGTAGGACGCCGATTGCGGATCGTATTTCTTGAACGCCTCGAACGAGAAGATCACGTCTTCCACCGTGATCGGCTTGCCGTCATGCCACTTGGCTTCGGCGCGAAGCCGGTAGGTGCAGCTTGAGAAGTCGTCCGGATGGCTGACAGATTCCGCGAGCAGGCCGTATTCGGTCGACACCTCGTCGAGCGCAG
>JAEZBA010000477.1 GCA_023430245.1 Pseudomonadota bacterium | reverse complement strand
GGCCAGCAGGCGCCCATCGAGCTTGAGGAGAACCCAACGACCGGGTATCGCTGGGCGATCGACGCTCAAGCGAGCTCAAATCTTTCCATCGTGCACATCGACGACCGCGGCTTTTCGCACAAGGGAGGCGACAAGCCGCTGCCGGGTGCGCCCGGCGTCCATCGCTGGAGCATCGAGGCTGCGACCCCCGGGAATGCCAGCATCACCTTCGTCTACCGCAGGCCGTGGGAATCGTCCGTCGCCCGCCGGTACCAGGTCGAGGTCGAAGCGACCGTGCGATGAATGCGGTGTGACCAGGCCTGCCAATGGCCGGCGCGGTTCGTTCCTTTCTCACTTGATCAGCGGCAGCCTCTCGAACTGATGGAAGGGCGGCGGCGAGGACAGCGTCCATTCCAGCGTGGTGGCGCCCGCGCCCCACGGATTGTCGCCCGCGGCCACTTTGTGCCGGAACGCCATTGCCATTGCATAGAAGAACACGATCAACCCGGCGAAGAACACATACGAGCCGATCGACGAGATATAATTCCATCCCGCATAGGCATCCGGATAATCGGCGATGCGCCGCGGCATCCCCGCCATGCCGAGGAAGTGCTGCGGGAAGAAGATCAGGTTCGCGCCGATAAAGGCGAGCCAGAAATGCACCTTTCCGAGCGTTTCGGAATACATGTAGCCGGTGATTTTCGGGAACCAGTAATACCAGCCGGCAAAGATGCCGAAGGTGGCGCCGAGCGACATCGTGTAGTGGAAATGCGCCACGACGTAATAGGTGTCGTGCATTGCACGATCGACCGCGGCATTGGCGAGTACCACGCCGGTGACGCCGCCGATGGTGAACAGGAAGATGAATCCCATCGCCCAGACCATCGGCGTCTTGAACTCGATCGAGCCGCCCCACATCGTGGCGATCCAGGAGAAGATCTTGATCCCCGTGGGTACCGCAATCACCATGGTGGCGGCGACAAAATAGGCCTGTGTCGCGGTATTCATGCCCACCGTGTACATGTGATGCGCCCACACCACGAAGCCGATGGCACCAATCGCAACCATGGCATACGCCATGCCGAGATAACCGAAGACCGGCTTCCGGGCGAAGGTCGCGATGATCTGGCTGATGATGCCGAAGGCGGGCAGGATCAGGATGTAGACTTCCGGGTGCCCAAAGAACCAGAACAGGTGCTGGTAGAGAATCGGATCACCGCCGCCGTCGGGCGAGAAGAAGGTGGTGCCAAAATTGCGATCGGTCAGCAGCATGGTGATCGCGCCCGCCAACACCGGCAGCGACAGCAGCAGCAGGAAGGCGGTCACCAGCACCGACCACACGAACAGCGGCATCTTGTGCAGGGTCATGCCCGGCGCGCGCATGTTCAGGATTGTGGTAATGAAGTTGATGGCGCCGAGGATCGAGGAAGCGCCGGCGAGATGCAGCGCCAGAATGCCGAAATCCACTGCCGGTCCGGGATGACCGGAGGTCGCCAGCGGCGCGTAGACCGTCCAGCCGGTACCGACGCCGTTCTCGCCCGGCGCGCCTTCCACGAACATCGAGATCACCAGCAGCGTCAGCGCCGACGGCAGCAGCCAGAACGAGATGTTGTTCATGCGGGGGAAGGCCATGTCCGGCGCGCCGATCATAATCGGTACGAACCAATTGCCGAAACCGCCGATCAGCGCCGGCATGATCATGAAGAACACCATGATCAGTCCGTGCGCCGTCACGAACACGTTGAAGGTATGGGCGCTGGTGAAAATCTGCATGCCGGGCTCCTGCAACTCGAGCCGCATGCCGATGGAGAGGATGCCGCCCACCACGCCCGCGACGATCGCGAAGATCAGGTAGAGCGTGCCGATATCCTTGTGGTTGGTCGAATAGACGTAGCGCCGCCACCCGGTCGGATGGTCATGCGCATCCGGTGAGCGCGGATTTTCGGCGTGCGATTTGTCGATTGTTCTTGCGTCCACCTAGCCCCCCGGAAGCGGTATTGTTGCACTCGGGACCATTAGGATGGACGTGCCAGAATCCGGTCCTTGATCCAGATCAAGGACGCCAGCGGACGCGCTCGCCGTGGGTCGAATTCTCGCCTATATGCTCACCCGCCGCCGTGGAGTTGGGCCGGCGTCATATCAACTTGGGAAGAGTGCCGAAACCATGGCCAGGGGCCTCGACCATATCGTCCATGCGGTGCGCGATCTCGACGCCGGCGCCGAGCTATACCGGCGGCTCGGCTTCACCATCGGCGCGCGCAATCGCCATCCCTGGGGCACGCATAACCACATCGTGCAATTGCCGGGCTTCTTCATCGAAGTGCTGACCATGGCCGAGCCTGCCTTGCTCGGTGACGATGGTATCTCGACATTGTTCGGCGACTTCAACCGGCGCTTCCTGGAGGCAGGCGAGGGCTTCTCGCTCTTGATCCTCGAGAGCAACGATGCCGCGGCCGATGCGCGCGCATTTGAGGCCGCGAAGATCGCTGCATCCGACGCGCTGCGCTTTGAGCGCGAGGGCAAGCGGCCGGACGGATCGCCGGTCAAGGTCGCGTTCTCGCTCGCCTTCGCGCGCGACGCGCTTGCGCCGGCGCAAAACTTCGCGGTCTGCCAGCAGCATTATCCGGAGAATTTCTGGAATCCCGACTATCAGCGGCATGCCAATGGCGTGACCGGTGTCGCCGGCGCGGTGATGGTCGCCGACAATCCGAGCGATCATCACATCTTTATGTCGGCCTTTGCCGGCGAGCGCGAATTGCTGTCGTCCTCGGCGGGCATCACGGTGACCACGCCGCGCGGCGAGCTTCAGGTCGTGACGCCGGCCGCGTTCGCAGACCTGTTCGGCCTGGCCGCACCCGATGTTTCAAACGGCGGACGGCTCGCGGCCTTGCGCTTGGTGTCGTCCGGCATGGATGCGACGCAGGCCAGTCTGTCGTCGGGGGCGTTCAGCCCGATCCGCCACATGGGCCGCCTGATTGTTCCACCGGATCAGGCGCTGGGCGCGGCCCTTGTATTCGAAACCGCACGCTGACGGCACTGCCTACCCATGCCCCAGCGCATTGCGCGCATGAGGCGCGGTCGATTGATTCCCGGCCCGCTCCGGCGCATGGTCCCACGTCTCGCATGAGGAACGATGGATAAGCCCTTGATCCCGAACCCGGTCGTGGATGTCGGTACCGCGCGCTTCGGCAACGATCTGCCGCTCGCGCTGATCGCAGGTCCGTGTCAGCTCGAGAGCCGCGCGCATGCGCTGGAGATGGCGCAGGCACTCAAGGAGATGGCGCAACGCGTCGGCATCGGGCTCGTCTACAAGACCTCGTTCGACAAGGCCAACCGCACCAGCGGCACCGCCGCGCGCGGCATCGGCCTCGAAGCGGCCTTACCGATCTTCGCCGAGATCCGGTCGTCGCTCGGATTGCCGGTGCTCACCGATGTGCACGACGCGGCGCAATGCGCGGTCGCGGCGGAAGCGGTCGATGTCCTGCAGATCCCGGCGTTTCTCTGCCGCCAGACCGATCTCCTGATCGCGGCGGCGAAGACCGGCCGCGCGGTCAACGTGAAGAAGGGGCAATTCCTCGCGCCTTGGGACATGAAGAATGTGGTCGCCAAGATCACCGGCGCCGGCAATGCGCGCGTGCTGGTGACCGAACGCGGCGTCTCGTTCGGATACAATACGCTGGTCTCCGACATGCGCGCGCTGCCGGAACTCGCCAAGACCGGTGCGCCGGTGATTTTCGATGCCACCCATTCGGTGCAGCAGCCGGGCGGGCAGGGCACCGCGTCCGGCGGCCAGCGCGAATATGTTGCGGTGCTGGCGCGCGCCGCGGTCGCGGTCGGCGTGGCGGGCGTCTTCATCGAGACCCATCAGGATCCTGACCGCGCGCCGTCCGACGGGCCGAACATGATCGCGCTAAAAGACCTCGAACCGCTGCTGAACACCCTGATCG
>JAEZBA010000465.1 GCA_023430245.1 Pseudomonadota bacterium | reverse complement strand
CTGATGTCGCGCGTGCGCGGGCCGTATCCGACCAAGGACAGCCATCTGTCGCTCGTGGTCTATACCGACAAGCACTGGCGTGCCTTTTCGGCGATGGTTGGCAAGCCCGATCTGCTGGATACCGATCCAAGGTTCAAGACGCAGGAGACCCGGACCCGGCATTCCGAGGATATGGGGCATTTCCTGAAAGAGCATTTGCCGCAAAAGACCACCGCCGAGTGGATCGCGGCGTTGCACTTAGCCGATATTCCGGCGCATGCGGTGAACCGTCTCGAAGATCTGTTCGACGATCCGCACCTGAAAACGGTCAATATGTTCCCCGAGATGGACCATCCGACCGAAGGCAGGGTGAAGGTTTCGCGCTTCCCGGTGAAATTCTCGAAAACGCCGGCACAGATCCGTTGTCTCGCCCCCAATCTCGGCGAGCACACCGACGAAATCCTGCCCGCGCGGGCGAAAAAGCGCGCCGCAATATCGATAGCAAAGCCAAAAGCCAGCACCGGGAGCTGACGCAAGTGAAGACCTTCGACGCCCACTGTAACACGCCGGAACGGCGCGAGATTCGCGATGCCGTCCGCGCGATCTGCGACCGGTTCGATGACGATTACTGGCTCGAAAAGGACAAGGCCCATGCCTTTCCGTTCGAGTTCGCCAAGGCGATGGCCGATGGCGGCTGGCTCGGCATTGCGATGCCGGAGGAGTATGGCGGCGCGGGGCTCGGCGTCACCGAAGCCGCGATCATGATGCAGGAGGTGGCGCATTCAGCCGGCGCGTTTGCGGCTTGCTCAACCGTGCACATCAACATTTTCGGTCTGCATTCGATCGTCAAGCACGGCACCGATGCGCAGAAAAAGGCGTGGCTGCCCTCGATCATCGACGGCTCGTCGCGCACCTGTTTCGGCGTCACCGAACCCGACGCCGGCCTCGATACGTCGAAGATCAAGACCCGCGCGGTGCTGAAGGGTGACCGCTATATCGTCAACGGCCAGAAGATCTGGACATCGACCGCCCAGCAGGCCGACAAGATCGTTCTCCTTGCGCGGACCATCCCGATTGAAGAATGTAAGAAACCGACCGACGGCCTGTCGCTGTTCTATACCGACTTCGACCGATCGAAGATCGAGGTGCGCGAAATCCTGAAAATGGGGCGTCACGCGGTCAATTCGAACCAGACCTTTTACGACAACCTGGAAGTGCCGGTGGAGCATCGCATCGGCGAGGACGGCAAGGGCTTCCGCTACATCCTCGACAGTCTCAATCCGGAGCGCATCCTGAACGCTGCCGAGTGCGTCGGCATCGGGCGGCGCTGCCTGGAGCGTGCGGTGAAATATGCCGGAGCGCGCGTGGTGTTCGGCCGTCCGATCGGTCAGAACCAGTCGATCCAGCATCCGCTGGCCGAGAACTGGACGGAGTTGCTGGCCGCCGAGTTGCTCACGCTTCGTGCGGCGGAGTTGTATGACAGCGGACAGCCCTGCGGTGCGGAAGCCAACGCGGCGAAATATTTCGCCGGTGATGCCGCCTTCAAGGCCGCGGACCAGGCCGTGCGCACCCATGGCGGCATGGGCTATGCCGCGGAATTCCACGTCGAGCGCTATATCCGCGAAGCCGTGGTGATGCGGCTCGCGCCGGTGTCGCGCGAGATGGTGCTCAACTTCCTTGCCGAGCGCGAACTCGGCCTGCCGAAGTCATACTGACAGAACGCGCGGGGCACGACATGGCCGAAAAGGTCATCAATATCGGCGGCGCGTCGGGGGCCTGGGGCGACAGCCCGATGGCGATTCCGCAATTGCTGACCGCCGATGTCCATTACCTGATGATGGACTATCTCGCCGAAGTGACGATGTCGCTTCTGGCCCGCGCGCGCATGAAGGATCCCAATGCCGGCTTTCCGCCGGATTTCGTGGCCTATCTCAAACGCTCGCTGCCGGAAATCGCGAAGCGCAAGATCAAGGTCGTCAGCAATGGCGGCGCGGTCAATCCGCAAGGCGCCAAGCGCGCGCTGGACGCAGCCTGTGCCGAGCTTGGACTGTCGCTGAAGGTCGCGGTGGTCGAAGGCGACGACGTGATGCCGCGCATCGAAGCATTGCGCGCGACCACGCGCGAGGCTTCGACGGGCGAAGCCTTGCCGCCGAAACTGCTCACCGCCAATGCCTATCTCGGCGCGCTGCCGATCGCGGCTGCGCTCGATCGCGGCGCCGATATCGTCGTCACCGGCCGTTGCGCGGATTCGGCGCTGGCGCTAGGCATCCTGATGCATGAGTTCGGCTGGACGGCCAACGATTACGATAAGCTGGCGGCGGGGAGCCTCGTCGGGCACATTCTGGAATGCGGTCCGCAATCGACCGGCGGCGTGCATACCGACTGGGACAAGGTGCCGGGCTGGGAGAATATCGGCTATCCGATCGCGTCATGCCGGATCGACGGCAGCTTCACGCTGTGGAAGCCGGACAATACCGGCGGGCTGATCGTGCCGGCCTCGGTCGCCGAGCAGGTCCTGTACGAGGTTGGCGATCCGGGCGCTTACATCCTGCCCGATGTGGTCGCCGACTTCACGCAGGTCAAACTCGAACAGGTCGGCGAGAACCGCGTGCGGGTGTCCGGTGCAAGAGGGTATCCGCCGACGCCGCAATACAAGGTCTCGGCGACGTATCAGGACGGGTGGCGTGGCGTGGCGACGGTGTCGATTGTCGGCCCGGATGCGGTGGCGAAAGCGGAACGGACGGCGGAAGCCTTGCTGGCCCGCGCGCGCATGCTGTTCCGGCAGCGGCAGCTTCCGGATTTCACCGCGACGCATACCGAAGTGCTGGGCTCCGAATCCGCTTACGGTCCGAAGGCCAGTGCGCGCGGCGTGCGTGAGGTTTTGCTGCGGCTGGTGGTCGATCATGCCGAGCGTGAAGCGATCGACATTTTCGCGCGCGAACTCGGCTCCGTCGGCATCAGCTTCGCGCAGGGGACCACCGGCATTTTATCCGGTCGCCCGAAGCCGACGCCGGTAGTGCGGTTGTTCACGTTCTTTGTCGACAAGGCGGTGCTGGGCGCACCGAAGGTCCAGATCGGGGACGGCGAGCCGTTCGATGTGGATGTTCCTGCGCAGGGCGGCTATGCCGCGCCGGCAAGCGCGCCGCGGGTCGTGGGGTCTGTCACGCCGGAAGACGGGGAAACCGAAATCACGCTGCGCGCGCTCGCGGTCGCGCGCTCTGGCGACAAGGGCAATTCATCGAACATCGCGATCATCGCGCGCGATCCGGAATTTGTTTCCCTCATCCGCCAGCAGGTGACACCCGAGAAGATGGCGTCGCATTTCGAGGGCCTCGTCCATGGCAGGGTCACCCGATACGAAGCGCCGGGTCTTCACGCCTTCAACTTCCTGCTGGAAGATGCGCTTGGCGGCGGCGGCATGGCCTCGCGGCGGATCGATTCGCAAGGCAAGGCCTTTGGTCAGATGGCGCTGGAAATGAAGATCAAGGTGCCGTGCGCATTGGCGCAAAGCCTGGAGTCGTAAGCCTTGCGCATCTGCATTTTCGGAGCCGGAGCCAGCGGCGGTCATTTCGCGGTACGCCTTGCGCACGCCGGCCACGACGTCTCGGTGATTGCGCGCGGGCCGCATCTGGCGGCCATCCGCGAGCGCGGACTTCAGCTGAAGACCGGCGCCGAGCTTTTGGCGGCACAGGTGACGGCCAGCGATACGCCGGACGATCTGGGTCAGCAGGATCTCGTCATTGTCTCCACCAAGGCGACCGCCTTGCCTGCTATCGCTCCGCATATCGCGCCGCTGGTCGGCAAGGACACACTGGTGCTGTTCCCGCAGAACGGCATGACCTGGTGGTATCCGGTCGGGTTGCCGTCACAGCACCCGCAGCCGCCGGCGCTTCCCATCTTCGAGCTGGCGAAGCCTTTCCTGGCGGCGATGCGCAAGGATCAGGTGCTCGGCGGCATCATCTATTCGGCCAACGAGGTCGAAGCGCCGGGCGTCATCAAGAACAATTCGCCAACGCATAACCGGATGGAGATTGCTCCCATTGCCGCTCATTCCCGCGAAGGCGGGAATTCAGTGCAAGACGCTGGGTCCCCGCTTTCGCGGGGACGAGCGGATGTGGAGGCGTTGCGCGAAGCCCTCCAGCGTGCCGGCATCCTGTCGCCCGATCCGGGCGACATCCGCGCCGCGGTCTGGACCAAGCTCGTCAACAACATGAGCGGATCGACCATCGGGCTGGCGACAGCAAGTCCGTCCGATGGCGCGCGCAAGGACGCCGCCCTGTCCGAAATCTACCGCCGGGTCATGCGCGAAGGTTTGCGCATCGCCGCCGCGCATGGCTACGCGCTCGATATCGATCCCGATCGCATGCTGCGGCGGCTGCTCGACCATAAGGCGTCGATCCTGCAGGACTACGAGCAGCATCGTCCGATGGAGATTGCCGAAATCGTGCTGGCGCCGGTGGCCTTCGCGCGTGCGGCGAATATCGCAACGCCGACGCTCGATACCGTGGCCGCGATCGTGACCAAGCTGGCACGGGACCGCGGCCTGCTGCCGGCGGATATTTCCGGGCCGTCATTGATGACGTCCTGAACGGGATGAGGTGACGCATGCCGCAGCGTTCGCAATACATCATTCGTTCCGATGAGGTCGAAGCCTATTCACCGGCCAACCACACCGGCACCCGCAACAGGCGGCTGATCGGACCGCGCGTCAATGGCGCGCGACACCTCGAGATTGTGCTGGGCGAGATCGAGCGTAACGAAGGTGCGATGGCGCACATGCATCCCGATCTCGAACAGGCCGTCTATGTCCTGGAAGGCGAGGCCGTGGTGCGGATCGACGATGTCCCACATGACATCAAGGCGGGCGACCTCGTCTACTTTCCGGCAAAAGTCTTTCACGACATCAAGGTCACCAGCCCGGTGATCCGGATGCTGGTGATCTACGGGCCGCCCTATGACGAGCAGCCGCACCAGGTGGTGCGGAAGGAATGACGCGGCCCGCCGCGCCGCTTATCGCGTCACCACAATGAAGTCGGTGTAAAGGCCGGTTTCGTGGCCGAGGCCGTGATCCGACACGATCAGTGAGGCGCCGGGCGCGACATACTCGGAGATGCGCGCGACCACGTCGGGCGCGATCTCGATCCGGTCCAGCACCGCCGTTGCGCCGAGGCTCGGGATCGGTTCGAGCGCCTTGGCCGGCCGCTGCACCGGGACTTCGACCCGGCGGCCGCGGCGATCGATTTCAACGCGGGTCTTGACCTTCTCGGCTTTCGGCAGCTCCTGCGGCATGGTCACCGCCTTCCAGTTCAGCTCGGTGTCGCTGCCATCTTTCGCCAGCGCGGTGAAGACATGGGTGCCGAAATTCGGCTTGTCGTCCTTGAACGTCACCGGCGCGCTGAACAGCGGAATGAAGTGCTGGCGGACGTACAGCGTCTTGTCCTTCTTGCTGATGAAGACCGTGATCGCGCCCTTGGGCGGCGCCTTCTTCTGTTTGGCGTCCAGCGATTGCACGAAGCTCGCCAGGATCGGCCCGGGGATATTCGCAGGCTGCGGATAGATCGAGGCGGTCGTCTCCGAATTGCGCTCGCTATCCTGAACCTCAGCCTCGGATTTGGTATCGAGGGTGGCCTCAGCTTCCACATGCGTGCCGGCCTGTTCGACCGACGAGGTCAGGTCGCGCATTGCAGGCGCCGCATCCGTGCCCTCGGCGGCCCCACCGGCGCCGTCGGTGACAATCAGCGCGGCACTGGCGGTGCGCACCCGTTCCGGCATCGTGGTGTCGAGTGTCTTGCGCAGGTCCGGCAGCGTATTGACGCTCGCGACCGGCGGCTTCGGCTGGAACAGCAGCGGATGGGCGACGTCGAACGGTTCGACATCTTCGCGTGACACAATCACGCGCGTATTCATCCGGATGGTGCGCCAGAGGTGGTCCGCATAATGCTCCGGCAGCCGGATACAGCCATGCGAGGCGGGGTAGCCCGGCAGTTTTCCTTCATGCAGGGCGATGCCCGACCAGGTCAGGCGCTGCATGTAGGGCATCGGCGCGCCGCTATAGATGTTGGAGCGGTGGTGCCGGTTGCGCTGGATGATGCTGAACACGCCAAAGGGCGTGGGATTGGAGGCCTTGCCGGTGGAGACCGGCGATTGCGAGACCAGCTTGCCGTTGGCGTAGAACGACACGTTTTGCGATTTGACCGAGACGATCAGCATATGCGGGCCGGGCGGCGGCGGAGCTTCCTTTGCCGGTCTGGCGATTTGTGAAGCGGCGGGCTTGCCGGCCGCCCGGGCCGGCTGCCGGGGGGTGAGGCGCTGGCGCGGTTCCGGCCTGCGGCTTTCGAGGCGCGGCGGCGGCGCTTCGTACCGGTCATACCGGGGGCTATCCCGGAAGAAGAAAAAGTCCTGCGCCATGGCCTGGGGCACGGACCCGGCCGTGAATGCCAGGGCCAGCATGCTGGCCCCGCCAAGCGCTCCAGCTTTCAGGCGGAAAAACGCACTCTCGGTACACACGATCCTAACCCTCGCCCCCGGAAAGCCGCATCTTAGGTGCCGAATCCGAACATAATGTTAGTAGATGCAACTTTCACGGTCATGCTGTGTCGTTGGCGGCCAGCATTCGGTTCGTTAGTGTTGCATTTACGGTAAATATCTGACCGATAGCCGGCAGAGAGAGGCTCCTGCAGGGAGAAGCATCATGAGTCAGGCCGCAGAAAAGCTCACCGCCCATCGGGCCGGGTCCATCAAGGACGCGCATTTCAACTGGGAAGACCCGCTCGATCTGGAGGGGGAGCTGACCGAAGAGGAGCGCATGGTCCGCGATACCGCGCGCGGCTACGCTCAAGATAAGTTGATGCCGCGGGTGATCGAGGCCTATCGCGACGAGAAGGTCGACCGCACCCTGCTGCCCGAAATGGGAGAGCTCGGCCTGCTGGGTCCAACGCTTCCGGAAGAATATGGCGGCGCCGGCCTTGGCTATGTTGCCTATGGTCTGATCAACCGCGAGATCGAGCGGGTCGATTCTGGCTACCGCTCGACCCTGTCGGTGCAATCCTCGCTGGTGATGCACCCGATCTACGCTTACGGCACCGAAGCGCAGAAGAAGAAATATCTGCCGAAGCTCGCCTCCGGCCAGATGGTCGGCTGCTTCGGCCTGACCGAGCCGGATCATGGCTCCGATCCCGGCTCGATGGTCACCCGCGCCGAAAAGGTGCCGAACGGCTACCGTCTGACCGGCGCCAAGATGTGGATCTCGAACTCGCCGATCGCCGACATCGCCATCGTCTGGGCGAAGCTGGACGGCAAGATCCGCGGCTTCGTGGTCGAGCGCGGCACCGAGGGCTTCAGCACGCCCAAGATCGAGGGCAAGCTGTCGCTGCGTGCCTCGGTGACCGGCGAGATCGTGCTCGATAACGCCTTCGTTCCGGAGGATGCGCTGCTGCCGAACGTATCCGGCCTCGCGGGTCCATTCGGCTGCCTCAACAATGCGCGCTACGGCATCGCCTGGGGCTCGCTGGGCGCCGCCGAATTCTGCTGGCACGCGGCACGCCAATACACCCTCGACCGCAAGCAGT
The DNA here is from genome assembly GCA_023430245.1 of Pseudomonadota bacterium. GTDB lineage: Bacteria > Pseudomonadota > Alphaproteobacteria > Rhizobiales > Xanthobacteraceae > Pseudorhodoplanes. The sequence continues at coordinate 335 of JAEZBA010000465.1, read as the reverse complement.
TCGGCCGGCCGCTCGCCGCGAACCAGCTGATCCAGAAGAAGCTCGCGGACATGCAGACCGAGATCACCCTCGGGCTGCAGGGCGTGCTGCGTCTCGGCCGCCTGATCGAGGAGGGCCGTGCGGGTCCGCCCGCCATCTCGCTGATGAAGCGCAACAAATGCGGCAAGGCCCTGGTTATCGCCCGCGTCGCCCGTGACATGCATGGCGGTAACGGCATTGCCGACGAGTTCCATGTCATGCGCCACGTCGCCAACCTGGAAACGGTCAATACGTACGAGGGCACGCACGACATCCATGCGCTGATCCTCGGCCGTGCGCAGACCGGTATTCAGGCG
>JAEZBA010000453.1 GCA_023430245.1 Pseudomonadota bacterium | reverse complement strand
GAAGCGGCATGAACGTGCCGGCATAGCTTCACGTCGGCATGCGGCACTCTCGGGTGTCACTGCTGCGGAATGGAGCTTGCCGGATCGCGAACTGCCCGCCGATAGTCGGACGGGCTCATGCGCATGTGCTTCAGGAAGACCCGCGCCAGGACCTGGTTCGACGAGTACCCTACCTCCAGCGCGATCTGCGTGATCGGAAGCTCCGTCTGTTCGAGGAGCTCGCAAGCTTTCTCGACCCTCAACCGCGTCAGGTAGACCCGTGGCGGCACACCCAAGCTCTGCTTGAACATGCGTGCGAAATGAAATGGCGAGAGGCGCGCTTCGGTTGCTAGTTCGTCGAGGCTTATGTCCTCAGAAAACCTTGCCTGGATATGCTCCAGAGACCGCCGCTGAGCCCACGGAGCGAGGCCGCCTTTTGCCGACGCAAACGGCGCACCGCTCAACCGGCACAGTTCGGCCAGAATCTCGCAGCCAGCGGCACGCGCCAGCATACACGACGGAGCGCCCTCTTCGTCGCATAGCGCCCACAGTTTCCGAAGCGCTGATTGGATGGCCGGCGCCCTAAATGACCCTTTATCAAGTCGCAGGCCTTCCACGGTGAGCGAGCCGTCGGTGGCATTATCGAGCACTTCCTCCCACTCCGCCATCGGAAGGGCCAAGCTGCGCATCTTAAAGCTGGCATCGACATCGACGGTATTCGCGAAATTCGGCGGCGCGAAATACAAGTCGCCGTGTTCACTTCTCACATCGAAACGTCCAGCTCCCAGATCGCCGACAACTCGGCGCCCGCCAAGCATATCCTCACTCAGAACGATATCTGGTACTCCCGGGCGGGACATAACTCCAGCCGGTCGGACTGCTTCGAGCAAATCGAGAATCCGACCCGCGGATTTAATCGTGCGAATAGACTGGGCGCGGTGGCCGTCAGTGTACCATTGCGCGACGGATGAATAAGAAGGCACGGTCATGACTGGGTCTCCGGCGAAAGAGCTTCTCAATCGGTGAAATGATACGGGATCTGACGTAACGCCGTCTGGAAGCGAAGACACGACGAGGCTGCTTCACGGAACGCTTGCACGAAGCATACATAGGCAGGCACGGTCATTGCTGTGTCTCCTTTTGAATTATCGTCTCCGCGATTCGGGTGCGCGACCCGACGAGCCGCCACCTGAGCGCGCCAGCTCATCTTGCCCCGGTGGTAGCCCGTCCGCCCGTGTTTGCAGCATCAACATAGTGACTGTTGGTGCTCGCGCCAGCTGCCCAGGAATATCGCCGCAAGATCGGCACCCTCGCGGCAGCATCAGCGCCGCTCCTCCCACAAACGTACGCTAAAAAACACTCAACCGACATGCCCTTCAACAGGCGCCGAGAAAACATGGCCAAGCTTGAGGAAAGCGGACATGAACAAGGCTGAAATTCTAACACCCGTTAACCGTCAGATCATCGTCATCGACCAACAGCCGCAGATGGCCTTCGGTGTGCAGTTGATCAACCGACAGGTTCTGACGAGTTACACCGTAGCGATTGCCAAGGCCGCGAAGGTATTCGGAATCTCGGTGCCGATCACCACAGTCGAGACGGAGAACTTCTCCGCCGACACCTATCAGTGAGGTGCACGGTGGTCGATTTGGATCGTACACGTGGTCATACCCGGACAGCCCCTCGGCTTGGATTCATCGTCAACCCTGTCGCGGGAATGGGCGGGAGCGTCGGCCTGAAGGGCACGGACGGGGAGGCGATCGTTGACGAGGCCATGCGTCGCGGTGCCCGTCCGACAGCCGGAGAAAGAGCAGCCAAAGCGATCGCCCGGTTGACCGCATCGTTGCCGGAAGTGAACGTTTTGACCGTCGCCGGACCCATGGGTGAGCAGGTGGCGCGCGAAGCCGGGATCAAACCCAGCGTGATGGATCTTTCACACGCAGGGTCGTCCACCAGTGCCGACACGCGCGTGACCGCCAAATTCATGGCGGAGCAGGGTGTCGACTTGATCCTCTTTGCGGGCGGCGACGGCACCGCACGCGATATACTCGGCGCGAGCGGCCACAAGGTGCCCATGTTGGGGGTGCCTGCGGGCGTGAAGATGCATTCGGCCGTGTTTGGCACGACGCCCGCCAACGCCGGTCACCTCGCCGCGCTGTTCCTGGACGGCAGCACGCGCGCGCATTTGCGCGATGCCGAAGTAATGGACTTGGACGAGGATGCGATCCGCACCGGCACGGTCTCGGCGCGGCTCTATGGTTATGCGCGCAGCCCATTCGAACGTCGCCTTGTACAGAACGCGAAGGCTGGTTCGGTCCCGGGTGAAAACGAGACGCTTGACGCGGTGGCGCGGCAAGTCGCCGAGGGCATGCGGGACCGCACCATCTACATACTCGGGCCGGGAACCACCACCCGGCGCGTCGCAGACGCCCTTGGCATCGCGTCCACGCTGTTGGGTGTCGATGCGGTCCTGGACCGTCAGCCAATCGGTCTCGACCTCAATGAGCAGGCACTCCTGCGTATGACCAGCGGGCGTCCGACCGAGATTCTCGTCGGCGTGCTTGGCGGACAGGGCAGCCTGTTTGGCCGCGGCAACCAGCAGATCAGCGCTGAGATCATCCGCAGGGTGGGACGCGACAACATCAAGGTGATTTCGAGTGTTGAGAAGCTGATCCGTTTGCCCGCCGGGGCACTGCAGGTCGACACAGGCGACTCCGGAGTCGACGCCATGCTGACGGGACATATCCCCGTCATCACCGGTCCTCACCGCACCATGTTGGTCAAGGTTCGGGCTTAGTCAAACAACGCACGAGGGAGAACTATCGATGCGAGACGTTACAGTACATCCCTACATAGCCAATTCGGTGCCGGATATTCAGCAGAAGATGTTGGAGTCCATCGGTGTCGCAACGGTCGAGGACCTGTTCGTACAGATCCCGGAGGATCATCGCCTATCCGGTCCGCTCAAGCTTCCGCCGGCGCTTAGCGAGCAGGAATTGCGCCGCCATGTTACTGGCATCCTCGCCAAGAACAGCAGCACCGAGGACAATTTGAATTTCCTTGGCGCGGGCATCTGGCAGCACCATGTACCCGCCACCGTCGACGAGATCGTGCGCCGCAATGAGTGGCTCACTTCGATATTCGGCGAGCCCAGCTCCGATCACGGCCGCAACCAGGCGTGGTTCGAATTCTGCAGCCAGCTCGGCGAGCTGCTCAACCTCGATCTCGTTGGATTGCCTGTGCGCAGCTGGGGCTCCGCTGCAGGCCATGCGATGCGCATGGCCGCGCGCCTTACCGGACGCAGCGAGGTGGCGGTCGTGCGCGCCATCGATCCAGAGCGCTTGTCGGTCATCCGCAATTATTGCGAGCCGCCCGAAATGGCGCACCACATCGCCATCCGCGTCGTCGCCTACGATCCGGCTACCGGCATGATCGACATGGACGACCTGCGGGAAGCGATTACCGATCGCACGGCCGCCGTCTATTTCGAAGTGCCGTCCTATCTCGGTGTGATCGAGGAGCAAGCCGCCGAGATTGCCGCCATTGCCCGCGCGGCCAGTGCCGAGACGATTGTCGGCGTCGATCCGATTTCGCTCGGCGTTCTTGCGGCCCCGGTCGACTATGGCGCGGATCTGGTGGTTGGCACGATCCAGCCGCTCGGCATCCACATGCACGCTGGCGGCGGCGTTGGCGGTTTCATCGCCTCACGCGATGAGCCGCGCTATGCCGAGGCGTATCCGACGCTGTTCATCAGCATCTCGGAGACGCTCAAGCCCGGCGAATATGGCTTCGGCCACGGGCTGTTCCACCAGACGTCCTATGGCCTGCGCGACAAGGGCAACGACTGGACCGGACATTCCGTCTACATGTGGGCGATCGCCGGCACCGCCTATATGGCGATGATGGGGCCGCAAGGCTTTGCTGAGGTCGGAAAGCTGATCCTCCAGCGCGCCCATCATGCCGCGCAGCTGCTGTCCGGGATCAAGGGCGTGCGCGTCACGTTTCCGTCCGGCTTCTTCAAGGAGTTCGTCGTCAATTTCGACGACACCGGCAAGAGCGTCGCCGACATCAACGACGTGCTGCGTGCCAAGGGCATCTTCGGCGGCAAGGATCTGTCTGTCGATTTCCCCGAACTGGGTCAGAGCGCGCTCTATTGCGTGACCGAGATCCATACCCTGTCCGACATCGAGCGCCTTGCCGGCGCCCTCAAGGAGGTAATGTGAAATGAGCATCGAACTCAAGGAATATCACGCACCGGTCTGGAATGAGCCGGTCATCATGGAAATGGGTTATCCCGGTCGGCGCGGCGTGGTGTTTCCACAGACCGAAGCCGCGATCCAGGCCTGCATCGGCGACGCCGTCGAGCTCATTCCGCCCGCGCTGCGCCGACAGCACAAGCCGGCGCTGCCCGAAATGTCGGAGCCCGAGGTCCTCTATCATTATCTGCGGCTGTCGCAGCAGACGCTGGGCATGATGGGGATCAGCCTGTTCGGCACCTGCACGATGAAATACAACCCGCAGATCAACGAGGCGTTGGCGTGGCGTCCGGAACTCACTGAACTTCACCCGCTGCAGCATGAGGACACCATGCAGGGGGCGCTGGAAATCGTGCACAATCTGGACCTGATCCTGCGGGAAATGTCCGGCATGGACCAGTTCGTGTTTCAGGCGGGTGGCGGGGCCGAAGCGGCCTTTACCAACTGTGCGGTCACCCGCGCCTATCATGCCTCGCGCGGCGAGCTGGAACAGCGCGACGAAATCATCACCACGATCGCGACCCACCCGTGCAATCCGGCGACGGCCGCCGCCGCAGGGTTCAAGGTGATCACCCTGATGCTCGACGAGGACGGCTATCCGTCGCTCGACGCCCTGAAGGCTGCGGTGTCCAATCGCACGGCTGCGATCATGGTCAACAATCCCGACGACATGGGCGTCTACAATCCCGAGATCAAGGAGTGGATCCGTGTCGTTCATGAGGCGGGCGGCCTCGCCTTCTACGACGCCGCAAACTTGAACGGCACCATGTCCAAGATCCGGGCGCGTGATCTCGGGTTCGATGCCTGCATGTTCATGCTGCACAAGACATTTGGCGCGCCCAAGAGCGGCGTCGGCGGCCCGGCGACCGGCGCCTATGGCTGCTCGGCGGCACTGGCACCGTTCCTTCCCGCGCCTTTGGTGACGCGCGAGGGCGATCATTACCACCTCGATCACGATCGGCCACAGAGCGTCGGCAAGATCCGGGAGTTCTTGGGCAACGTTCAGGTGATCCTGAAGGCTTACGCTTGGGCTCGCACGATGGGAGCCGAAGGTATCGCGCAGGCGTCCGATATCTCGGTATTGGGTAACAACTATATGGAGAAAGGTCTGCTCGCGATCCGCGGCGTCACGCGCTCGCATCCTGATGCAAAGCTGCCGCGGCTCGAGATGACGCGCTACTCGCTCGAGACGATGAAGGAGGAAACCGGTGTCAGCGTCCATGACGTGTCGAACCGGATGACCGACTTTGGGATCGATGCGATGTGGACCAGTCACGAACCGTGGCTGCTGCCCGAACCCTTTACTC
>JAEZBA010000402.1 GCA_023430245.1 Pseudomonadota bacterium | reverse complement strand
TGGGCGCCTCCCATGGCATCGAGCGCGATGCGAACCTTGTCTGGCATATGCCGACCCTAGTGTCCCGAATCCGAAGTCCGCTTCGGTCCATGGCTTGCGCGGGCGCGGACCATAGCCATTGTCGCGGAGGATACAACCACCGCGCCTATTCCCTCTCCGGCGGTCGCTTTTTCTGCGGGTCAGCCAGTTCCGCCAGCGCAGCGAACGGGCTTTCCCGCGGATCCTTTGCGACGGTGGATTCGAACACCGCGCCTTCCTTGCGCGGATAGGGATCGATTCCAAGAAGGAAATATTCGGTGGCGATCACACCCAGATCGACATTGCCGTCTGCCAGCGGTTCCGGGGCGTCGGTATCCGTCATAGTGAAAGTGGCCTCGCCATCGCCGTCGCCCAGCGTGTCCGCAGCGCCTGGCGAGAACGTAACATCGACAGGCTCATGCAGGCTTTGCTCAACAGGATCAAGTGTTACGACACAGTTTTGACCAATATCAGCAACTACCTCACCTGTTACATGAAGAACCCCAGCTCCCTTCCGGCGCAAATCGAAACTCGCCTCCAGGCGAGGCAACTCGCGCAGATTCGCCGTGCGCGCGAGGATCGCACGAACCTCCGCGTCGGCCTCGATGGCGACATGCAGTCCCTCGTCAGGGACGCCGGCCAGCGCAATGCGATGGCTCCATGGCGGGTGATCGGGGTCTGTCATGGCAGTCCTCACGCTTGCGGGACAGGATCCGGCCAGGCGATCCGGCCACCGGCAATCGCCACCGCATCCTGCCCGTCCAGGGCCCGCGCGGCCGCCTCGACATAAGCGGTGAGTGCATCCAGACCGGGCCGGTCCTCATCCGCATAAACGTTCCGGCAAAGCGCCGCCCGCAAAGCATCGCGGTCGCCGGCCTTCAAGGCCGACATATAAGACCGCTGCCGGCCGAAAAAAGCCGCCCCCAGGCGCTGCATATCCTTCGGAACCCTCAGGTCGCTGACCCCATCCTCGCGCAGGTGGTCGTCCATATCCTGGCAGAATCGGTCGAAAGCCGCCTGCCCGGCCGCCCGGGCCGGTTCGTCGCCGCGCGACAACCGGTCGAATGCGAGGCCCAGATGCAGCATCAGCAGATCGAGCCGGCCATTAACGGTATCGGCAACCCCGAGATCGCGGTAGAAGACAGGGGCGCGCGCTTGCGCCACGATGGCGCCATAGAGCGCCTCGATGGTAGGGCTTTGGGGGTTCCGGCGAAACAGTGTCAGCATCGGTCCTGTTCTAGGTCCGGTTCGGGCGTATCGCCAGTGCCACGGCATTGCAATCGCTGGCTTTGGGGGCTAATCGAGCCAAAATGACGTTCGGGAGCGGCATCTGGGCGCGGATCATCCGGCGCCGCAACGCTGGTGCGGCTGCGCTGGCCGTTGCCTGCGCTCTCGCGCTCGCCGGTTGCGGGGCCACCGAACAAACCTTTCAGCGGGGCTACGTGGTGCCGGAAGGGGCGCTGGAGCAAATCCCGCTGGGATCGAGCCAGGAGCAGGTGCTGATCGTGCTTGGCACCCCCTCCACCGTCGCGACCGTGACCGGCGAGGTCTTCTACTATATTTCCCAGCGCGGCGAGAAAGCCGCCGCCTTCATGCCGCAGAAGGTTGTCGACCAGCGGGTCATCGCCGTCTATTTCGACAAGGAGCGACGCGTCAACCGGCTCGCCGATTACGGCATAAAGGACGGCAAGGTCTTCGACTTCGTCAGCAAGACCACGCCGACCGGCGGCAGCGAGATGTCGTATCTCACCTACATCTTCAAGATCGTCGGCTTGCAGGAATAGCGGCCGACTTCGTCTTCGGCCCTGACTACCGCAAGCTGGCGCCCTCAGCCGGATGTTTCGCTGAGTTCCACAAGCGCGAGTTGCAGGTAGGCGATGAATGTCGCGGCGACCTTTGGCAGCTTGCGCCCTTCCGCAACACAGATATCCAGAGTGCCCTTGTCGAGCTGCCTATCGCTTGTCATCGGAACAGCGACAACCGCACGCTGTTCGATATCGCGCCGCACCGTGACCAGCGGCAGAAACGTTATGCCTCCGCCCGACCGGGCAAACATCCGCAGCGCCTGAATTGAGTTAGCCTCCATCACCGGCCGCAACGTGAGGCGGCTCGCCTGGCATTGGCTGTCAAGCAGCCGGCGAAGGCCGAAGGTCTTGTCAGGCACTGCGATCGGATGGGCCATAGCTGCGGCGAGCGACAGGCGCCGCGACGACGCGAGCGGATGCTCTCTGGTCATCACGGCAAAGATCGGAGCGCGGCGCCGCGATGCGAAGCGAATACCGGGTTGAACGCTGGCGGTGTAGGCGATGCCGACATCCGCGTCGCCGGCATTTAGGATCTGATGAATATGCTCTGACCCGACAACGACCAGATGGAAGGTCACGCCGGGGTGGCGGATGCGGAAGTTGGCAATCGCGGCGGTGAGTTCATCGACGATGCCCTCGGCCGAGCAGATGCGAACATGACCGCGCCGCAAGCCCTTCAGATCGTCGATCTCTCCATGAATGCGATCGCGCTCGACCAGCGCGGCACGCGCATAGCTCGCATACAATTCACCGGCCGATGTCAGAACCACGCCGCGGGCATTGCGCACGAAAAGTGGCGCTCCGATCTGGTCTTCGATCTTCTGGACCTGACGGCTGATCGCCGACGGCGTGATGCGGAGACGCTCCGCCGCCAGACGGATCGAGCCGGTGCGCACGACCTCATCGAAATAGCGCAAGTGAGTGAGCGACATTCCGAATCTCCGGGTCGCGCGCGCGAACTTGAACATGAAAGCGGCATTCGCTGCCGCAGGATTGGACAGCACAATGCGCGCCACTTCGAGCGTTGCGTAAATGGCAACACACCGCAAGACATTTTGGTCTTCTGGAAAATTTTTGTTTGTGATCAGCTTTTGAACGACGCGCATTTCCGCACAGAGGGTCGAGGCATGGATCGCCGCAAGTTCATCAAGGCTATGACCGCAACGAGCGTCGCGCTTGGAACGGACGTGTCGACGTCCGGCTTGACCGGGCTGGCCAAGGCGCAGAGCCGCCGCGAAACCATGGTGCTGGTCTCGGAAAACGCACCCAACAATTTCGACATTCAGGGCGTCGGCACCAATCGTCCCGGCTACGAGATCGGATGGAATTGCTACGACCGGCTGATCTCGCACGGCTTCAAGACTCTCGATAACGGCGTCGAAAGCTACGACAAGGACAAGTTCACGCCGGAGTTGGCCGAGGAATGGAAGGCCGACCCGATGTCGGTCACCTTCAAGCTGCGCAAGGGCGCGACCTTCCATGACGGCACGCCGGTCACGGCGAAGGACGTGAAATGGTCGTTCGACCGCGCGGTCACCGTCGGCGGCTTTCCCACCTTCACCATGAAGGTCGGCTCGCTCGAGAAGCCGGAACAATTCGTCGTGGTGGACGACCACACCTTCCGCGTCGATTTCATCCGCAAGGATAGACTGGCGCTGCCGGTCATCGCCACCATCGTTCCGAGCGTCATGCATTCGGAGCAGGTGAAGAAGAACGCGACCGACAAAGATCCTTGGGGCATGGAATACACCAAGAACAACGTCGCCGGTGGCGGCGCCTACAAGGTGGCCAAATGGGTCCCCGGTTCGGAGCTTGTCTATGAGCGTTTCGACGGCTGGCGCAGCGGCAAGAAGCCGGATTTCGCACGCGTGATCTGGCGCATCGTCCCCTCCGCCGGAACGCGTCGCGCCCTCATGGAACGTGGCGATGCCGACATTTCGTTCGATATTCCGGCGAAGGATTTTGTCGAACTGAAACAGCTCAATCAGCTCAAGATGGTGTCGACGCCGATCAGCAACGGCATCCAGTATATCGGTATGAACACGACCAAGCCGCCGTTCGACAACATCAAGGTCCGGCAGGCCGTGGCCTATGCCATTCCCTATCAGAAGATCATGGACGCGGTGCTGTACGGCATCGCGCGGCCGCTCTACGGCGCCGCCGCCAACAAGGCCGCCGGCAGCGACTGGCCGCAGGTGCACGGCTACAAGACCGACATGGTCAGGGCCAAGCAACTGCTCGTCGAAGCCGGTTACCCGCAGGGCTTCGACACCACCCTGTCCTTCGATCTTGGCGCGGCAGCGATCAATGAACCGCTATCCATCCTGGTCCAGGAATCGCTGGCACAGATCGGGATCCGTGCCGCCATCAACAAGGTGCCGGGCGCCAACTGGCGCGGCGAACTGCTGAAGAAGGAGATGCCGATGATCTCCAACTTCTTCTCCGGATGGCTCGATTACGCCGATTACTTCTTCTACTGGTGCTATCATGGCCAAAATGCGCTGTTCAACACCATGAGCTACAAGAATCCGACGATGGATCAGCTCATCAATGCCGCGCGCGCGCAGGCGGCGGAGGGCGACATGAGCGCATACGACACCAGTGCCAAGGCATTCATCGACATCGCCTTCGATGAAGTGCCGCGCATCCCGCTGTATCAGCCCGAACTCAGCGTCGCGATGAAGAAGGATATGGCCGGATACCGGTTCTGGTTCCATCGTCAGCTCGATTACCGCTCGCTGGTTCGCGTCTGACGCCGGATTCAAATTCGAAGAAACGTTGCAGGGAGTTTAGGACGTGGCTTGGGCGGCGGCGGACGGCAGTCTCGATTTCACAACACTTCGGCGGGCATACGGATCCGGCTCCCTGTCACCACGCGATGTCGTCAACGCGGTCTATGACCGCATTGCCGCGCGCGGCGACGACCATGTCTGGATTCATCTGGTGCCGCGGGAGGAGGCGCTCGCCCGATGCGATGCAATCGAGCAGCATGTCTCGCGCGACGAGCCGCTCTGGGGCCTGCCATGCGCCATCAAGGACAATATCGACGTTCCCGGTCTGCCGAGCACCAGCGGCTTTCCGCCGGCACGCAGTATCGCCGCCGGGACCGGACGGGCGGTCGCGCGGATCATCGCCGCCGGCGCCATTGTGATTGGCAAGACCAACATGGACCAACTCGCGGTCGGACTAGTGGGCGTCCGCAGTCCTTACGGCGTTGCGCGCAATCCGTTCAACCCAGCTTTCATTCCGGGCGGCTCCAGTTCCGGTTCAGGCGTCGCGGTCGGAGCGGGACTGGTCTCGTTCGCCCTGGGAAACGATGCCGCCGGGTCGGGCCGCGTTCCGGCGGCGTTCAACAACATCGTCGGGGTGAAGCCGACACCGGGACTGGTCAGCAACACATCGGTGGTGGGCGGCGGCACTGCAAAATCGCTGGAGACGATCTCGATCTTCGCGCTGACCGTCGCCGACGGCATGTCGGTGCTGGAATTGATTTCGGGCTACGACCCGGACGATCTGTTCTCGAAGCGCGAGGCCGACAATTGCTGCCTCGAGCAGGCGCCGCTCGACACCTTCTTTCGCTTCGGCATTCCACGCGCCAGCCAGCTCGAATTCTTCGGCGATACTGACGCCGCAGGGCTTTACGAGCAGGCAGTGATGCGGCTCGAGAGCCTCGGCGGAACCGCAGTCGAATTCGACTACACGCCTTTCGACAAGGTCCAGCGCATGCTCTACGAGGGCCCGTTTCTGGCGGAGCGCAAGGCCGTCGTCGATCAGGTGGTGAACGGACACGCCGACGAGCTGCATCCGGTGACGCGCGCTATTCTCGACACCGCTCAGGATTGGACCGCGGTCGACGTCTATCGTGCCATCCACGAACTTGCCGATCTGAAACGACAGGCGCGGCGGATCTTCGACGACTTCGATGTCGCGCTACTCCCGACCACGCCGACCGTGTATCGCACCAGCGACGTGCTGGCCGATCCGATCAGGCTGAATGCGCGGCTCGGCACCTATACGAACTTCGTCAATCTGCTGGAAATGTGCGGGACCGCCGTCCCGTCCGGATTTCGAAGCGACGGGATGCCGCTCGGCGTGACCGTTCTGGCGCAACCGTTCAAGGATGCCATCGCAGCGAAGATTGCGAATGCCGCCCATCGCGCAACCGGTCTGCCGCTCGGCGCATCGTCCAACGCAATGCCGGCCTAGGCGGATCGCTGCCGGGCCGGCCTGCCACCGGCCGATCCACCCTGCACCCGAAGCACTACAACCGCTCCAAAAGCAAAAGAGCCCCGCTTGCGCGGGGCTCTTTCATCTTTCCGACCTGTCGTCGGGTCAGTGCGCGAGGATTGCGAGCAGCAGCAACGCGACGATGTTGGTGATCTTGATCATCGGGTTGACCGCAGGGCCGGCCGTGTCCTTGTAGGGATCGCCGACGGTGTCGCCGGTCACCGCGGCCTTATGGGCTTCCGAGCCCTTGCCGCCGAAATGACCGTCCTCGATGTACTTCTTGGCGTTGTCCCAGGCGCCGCCGCCCGAGGTCATTGAAATCGCGACGAACAGGCCGGTGACGATCACGCCGAGCAGCATAGCGCCGACCGCCGAGAAGGCCGCCGACTTGCCGGCCGCTCCGCCGCCCGCGATGAAGTAAATCGCGAAATAGACCACGATCGGCGACAGCACCGGCAGCAGCGACGGGATGATCATTTCCTTGATCGCAGCCTTGGTCAGCAGGTCGACGGCGCGGCCGTAATCCGGCTTGCTGGTGCCCTTCATGATGCCGGGATTTTCGCGGAACTGCCGGCGGACTTCCTCGACGATCGAGGAAGCTGCACGGCCGACTGCCGTCATGCCCATCGCGCCGAACAGATACGGCAGCAGCCCGCCGAACAGCAGGCCGACCACGACATACGGATTGATCAGCGAGAAGTCCGGATTCACACCGACGAAATACGGAGTCTTCGAGGCGATGAAGTACTTCAAATCCTCGTTATACGCCGCGAACAGCACCAGCGCGCCGAGACCGGCGGAACCGATCGCGTAGCCCTTGGTCACCGCCTTGGTGGTGTTGCCGACGGCGTCGAGCGCGTCGGTCGACTTGCGCACTTCCTTCGGCAGACCGGCCATTTCGGCAATGCCACCGGCATTGTCGGTGACCGGGCCGAAAGCGTCGAGCGCCACGATCATGCCGGCCAGCGCCAGCATCGTGGTGGTCGCGATCGCGATGCCGAACAGGCCGGCCAGCGCGTAGGTGACCAGGATGCCGGCGATGATGACGAGGGCCGGCAGGGCGGTCGATTCCATCGAGATGGCGAGACCCTGGATCACGTTGGTGCCATGCCCGGTCACCGAGGCTTCGGCGATCGACTTCACCGGACGGAAATTGGTGCCGGTGTAGTATTCAGTGATCCAGATGATCAGGCCGGTGACCGCGAGACCGACGACGCCGCAGATGAACAGCGCCGTCGACGTGAAGGTCACGCCGCCGCCGGTCTTCAGCACGGTGCCGAAGCCGAGCATGATGTGCGTCACGATCGCGACGCCGACGAGCGACAGCACGCCGGTGGCGATCAGGCCCTTGTACAGCGCGCCCATGATCGACTGGTTGGCGCCGAGTTTCACGAAGAAGGTGCCCGCGATCGAGGTGATGATGCAGACCGCACCGATGGCGAGCGGATAGATCATCATCGACGACAGCACCGGCTGACCGGCAAAGAAGATCGCGGCCAGCACCATGGTGGCGACCGCGGTCACCGCATATGTCTCGAACAGGTCGGCGGCCATGCCAGCGCAGTCGCCGACATTGTCCCCGACGTTGTCGGCGATCGTCGCCGGGTTGCGGGGGTCGTCTTCGGGAATACCGGCCTCGACCTTGCCGACGAGATCGCCGCCGACGTCAGCACCCTTGGTGAAGATGCCGCCGCCGAGACGGGCGAAGATCGAAATCAGTGAGGCACCGAAGCCGAGTGCCACCAGCGCGTCGACCACGACGCGGCTGTTCGGAGCCAGGCCGAGCGGCCCGGGCAGGAACATGTAAAAACCCGCGACCCCAAGCAGCGCGAGGCCCGCGACCAGCATGCCGGTGATGGCGCCGGCCTTGAAGGCGATCTCCAGACCACCGGCCAGCGATTTCACGGCCGCCTGCGCGGTGCGGACGTTGGCACGCACCGACACGTTCATGCCGATGAAGCCCGCGGCACCCGACAGGATCGCGCCGATGGCAAAGCCGATCGCGACCAGCCAGCCGAGCAGCAGCCCGACGACCACGAAGATCACCACACCGACCATGCCGATCGTGGTGTATTGGCGTTTCAGATAGGCCTGCGCGCCCTCACGAACGGCGGCGGCGATCTCCTGCATTTTGGCCGAGCCGGCATCGGCCTTCATCACCGACATGGTGGCCCAGATGCCATAGACAATGGCAAGCAAACCGCAGGCGATGATCACCCACAAAGCTGTCATAGTAACCCTCGATTGAACTGGAATGTGCCGGAACTTCCCCAAGTCCGGCTGTGCTTCATTGATGCCGGACGTGCGGAATCGCCTCCGCCCGGCCTCAAAATCGCGCGGACATTGCCAAAAAGGAAATTGCAAAGCAACCGGGGAAATCGCCGATTTTCTTGAGGTTTTTGGGGCTTGCTGCTCCGAACCGGGCTCCGCGCAGGCCTCGGCCGGCAGCGCCGCGCTCCATCGTGCCCCGGCCCATCCCGCCAGGGCCTGACGTCATGCCCCCCGGATCAGCATGGGCCGGATCTCCTTGGTGGTCCCATCGGTCAGCCCGAGGTCGGTGAGATGCGGGCCCGGATTGCAGGCCAGCGACTGCCCGCTCAGGGCCTTGAAGGTCCGATAGGGCGGCTGCCAGGCGCAGATCTCGCCTGCGGCCTCGACAATCCGCTTGTGGGCGGCCGCGACCTCCGCCGGGTCACCCAGAGAGAGCATGCCGGCAACCGGATAGGCGAGCTGTGCCGCAACCTGCCCATCCTTCACCACCACGATGCCGCCCTGCATGCCAATCACGGTATTGGCCGCGAGTGCGAGTTCGGCCGGGTCATGGCCGTACAGGATCAGGTTGTGGGAGTCGTGCGAATAGGAGGTAGCAAATGCGCCGCCCCAGCGGTCCCAGCCCTCGATAATGGCAAGCTGCGGCTTCGGCTCGTTGCGGCCGTGCCGGTGGACGATGGCCATCACACTGAGATCGGACGGCACGATGGCGAAGCCATCGCGCACCTCGACCTCGACTTCGCTCCATGAGTTGAAGCGCGCGCCCTTGATGGTCTGGAGCCGCGCGCGGCCGTTGGTGACACCCGGCACGCGAATCCGGAAATCGTCCGCAGTCAGCGGACCGACCTTCATCGTATTGACGAGCGGCGGCGCGGTCTCCGCCAGCGCGACGATCAGCTTTCCGCCCTGAGCGACATGGCGGCCGCCGCTATAGACCGCCTCCACCCGCACCTCGCGGAGGTCTGACAACGCAACGAGGTCTGCCCGCCGTCCGGCAGCGACCAACCCCAGATCGTCGCGCCGCAGCCGGATTGCGTTGTTGATGGTGGCGCAGCGGATCGCCTGCAGCGGATCGAGCCCATAGCGGATCAGCCGCCGCAGCACATCGTTGATGCCGCCATGCTCGACCAGATAATCCGGAAACACATCGTCGGTGCAGACCGTGAGACTGGTTGGGATCACCGGCAGCGTATTGATGGCTGCGACCACGTCGGGCAGCAGGTAATCGTGCGAACCGCGGATTTCGACGGTGAAGCCGGCCCGCAATTTTTCCAGTGCATCGGCGCCCGAGGTGATTTCGTGATCGCCGGAAATACCCGCCGACAGATACGCCATCAGCCCCGGACCAGTCAGGCCACGCGCATGGCCTTCAATGATCTTGCCCGATGCGTTGGCGGCTTCGAGGATGCCCATCATGCGCGGCTGCGCTTCCAGCACCGCGCGCATGTCCATGACTTCGGCGAGGCCGGCAACAGCGGGCCATGACATCAGTTCGCGGATTTCATCGGCCTTGAA
>JAEZBA010000401.1 GCA_023430245.1 Pseudomonadota bacterium | reverse complement strand
ACGTGCTGATCGCCGATTACAAGACCAACCGGCCGGCGCCGGCTGCACTCGCCGACGTCCCGCGCGCCTATCGCCAGCAACTCGCGCTCTACCGGGCGCTGCTGCAGCGGATTTATCCGGGCCGGGCGGTGCGTGCGGCACTGGTCTGGACCGACAACGCCACCCTGATGGAGCTCCCAGGGGAGGCGCTGGACGCGGAGATGACGGCGCTGACGGGGGCCTGATCCGGGCTGGGACGCGTGACGCCGACCGGCCGAAAGAACCTCCGCAGGCGCAATACCGGGTCCCGATTTTGCCGGATCACGCCCGCCTGAGGCGGGGTTGACCCCGGCTGGGGCGGTTCTTAGGTTCGAGGCCGAAGTTCAAGCCATCCCACGATTCGAAAGGTTACGACATGGCCGTTGGAAAGGTATCGGACGCGGATTTCGAGACCGAAGTCTTGAAGGCCAGCGGCCCGGTGGTGGTCGATTTCTGGGCCGAATGGTGCGGCCCCTGCCGCATGATCGCGCCCGCGCTCGACGAGATCCAGACCGCGCTCGGCGAGAAGGTCAAGATCGTGAAGCTGAATGTCGACGAGAATCCGGGCGTGGCATCAAAATACGGTATCATGTCGATCCCGACCCTGATGATCTTCAAGAATGGCGAGCTCGCCTCGCGCCAGGTCGGCGCGGCCCCCAAGGCGCAGCTCGAACAATGGATCAACGCGGCGGTCTGATCGCCGTCATGGTTTTTGTGAAACGGCCGGCCGCGAGGCCGGCCGTTTGCATTTGTAGTCGACGCAGGCTCGGCCTCATTGCGGCTTGATGCCGAGCGTCTTGATGATGTCGCCCCAGCGCTTGGTTTCGGCGTCCGTGAACGCTGCAAGTTCCTGCGGCGTCGATGTCTTCACGACAAAGCCCAGCGCCTCGAACTTGTCCTTGAACGCCGGCGAGTTGATGATCTTGACCAGTTCAGTGCTGAGCCGGTCGATCACCGGCTGTGGCGTCCCGGCTTTAGTGTAGAGGGCGCTCCAGATCGAACTTGTGACGCCCGGATAACCGAGCTCCGCCAATGTCGGGACGTCTGGAATTTGCTTGAGACGCGTCTCGCTCATGACCGCCACGGCCCGCAACTTGCCGGCCTGGAGAAAGCTCAGAACGTCGGAAATCGATGGAAACATCACGTCAAGCTGACCGGCCAGCATGTCGTTCAGCGCCGGCCCCTGCCCGCGATAGGGCACATGCACCATCTGCGTACCGGTGGCGTTCTTGAACAATTCGCCGCCCAGATGCGTCGGCGAGCCGGTGCCGGACGATCCGAAATTGGCCTTGTCCCCCGCCGCCTTGAGCTGCGCGACGACGTCCTTGAACGACGCATCCTTCATCTTCAGGCCGGGCACCACGACCTGCGGATAGATCGTGACCAGCGTCAGTGGCGCGAAGTCCTTCACAGGGTCATAGGGCAGCTTATCGTAAAGCGAGACGTTGCTTGCATGCGTGCCCGTCGTCGCCATGAACAGCGTATAGCCGTCCGGCTGCGAGCGCGCAGCTTCCGAAGCACCGATATTGCCGCCCGCGCCAGGCTTGTTCTCGATCACGACCGGTTGCCCGAGGGACTTCGACAATTCGTCGGCAATCACGCGCGTCTGGGTGTCGGCGCTGCCGCCGGCCGGGAACGGCACGACAACCCGCAGCGGCCGTGTCGGCCAGTCCTGTGCCAACGCAACGGTGGAAGACGCAGCCAGAAGTAAGGCGGCAAGACAGGTCCGGACAACTCTCATGACTTTGCAACTCCGTTGAAAAACTCGATGGCGATGGCGTTGAACTGATCAGGCTCGGTGCGCGAGAAGGCGTGCCCGCCGCGCTTCGCGAAATGTGTCCGGGCATTCGGCATGTGCCGCGCGAATTCCTCGGAAAAGTAGCGCGGCGTCAGGATGTCATCGTCCGCGCACAGGATCATGGTTGGAATGGTAATGCGTCCCAGCTCCGCGCGCCGGTCGAAAGCGAGGATCGCATTGAGGCGGCTCGTCTGTATGGCGGGCTCGCCAAGCTGGGCCGCAGCCTGGGCCTCTGCCTGCTGCAAGGCCTCATCATTGGCGTTGATCCAGTACGGCGGATACAGCAGCAGCGAGGTGTATTTTCCGTAGGCTTCCGCACCCAGGCCGGCATGGATGACGCTGCGCAATCCGAGAATGCGATGGCGGTACGGATCGCCATGCGTGGTGCTGGCATAGATCATCAGCGAGCGCAGCCGCCCCGGATAATCGAGCGCGGTGGCGACACCGATTGCACCCCCGGTCGAGTGACCCAGGAAATGCGCCGACGGAAGCCCCGCCGCGTCCATGACGGCGATCACGTCGGCCGACAATTGTTCGATCGATGCGACAGCGATCCGCGACGATCGTCCGGTGCCGCGTTGATCGAACAGATAGAGGGTGAAGTGACGCTCAAGCGCGGCGCGGTTCACCTGCCAATAGCCAAGCACGCCGCCGAGACCCGCTGCGAGGATCAGCGGCGGACCGTCTCCGGATTTTTCCCAATAGAGATCGGCGCCTGCGCTTTGCGCGAATGGCATCCTCAGCGTCCGACATGCGCGATCGACGAAATCTCGACCAGAAAGTCCGGCCGAACGAGATCGGCGCGGATGCAATAGCGCGCCGGCGGCTCGCTGGGGAAATACTCGCGATAGACCTCGTTCATCGCCGCATAGTCGGCAAGATCCTTGAGGAAGATCGCGTTGAAGGTGACGTCCGACATCGCACCGCCGGCGGTTTCCACCACCGACTTGATGGCGTCCAGCACCGCGCGGGTTTGCGTCTTCACGTCGCCCAAGCCGAGGGTTTTTCCATCCTTGTCCATGGCGAGCATGCCGGAAACATAAACGATGCCATCAGCCTTGGTGCCGGGCGAATACGGAGCCAGAGGCGGTGGCGAACCGGCCGGCACGATTGTTTCTTTGGGCATTGCAATCTCCTGGATACGCACGTCGCAGTCATCGCGGACGAGTTAGCAAAATCGGTGCCGCGACAAGACCCTAGACTGGAGGGGTGCCATTCCGTCGGAGCACATCGCCCGCCAGGTAGAGCGAGCCGCAAATCAGGATGCGCGGCGGCATATCGAAGGACAGCAAGCCAATCGCAGACAGCGCGGCCTCGACACCGTCTGCGCTTTCGGAAGGAATCCCGATCTTGTTGGCCGTCTCCGCGATCAGCTCCGGCGGCAGACTGCGTTCCGCATCCGGCACCGGCACCGCATAGAGCCTCAGCACCAGACCGGTGAAGCAGCGCAGATAGCCTTCGAAATCCTTGGTGCCGAGCATGCCGACAATCATCACCAGCGGCTTCGGCACACGCTCCTCGATATCGGCAAGCGCCACCGAGACCGCGCGGCCGCCGTCCGGATTGTGTCCGCCATCCAGCCAGACTTCGCTGCCCGGCGGCGCCAGCGCCACCAGATTGCCGTGGGTCAGGCGTTGCATGCGCGCCGGCCAGTCCGCCTTCACCACACCGGTCTCGTATGCCTCGGCTGGTATCTTCAAGCCCGACGCGCGCAAGGCCGCGACGGCGACACCGGCATTCATGAATTGATGACGGCCGATCAGCTTCGGTCCCGGTAAATCGAGAAGCCCGTCATCGTCCTGATAGACCAGCCGCCGATGCTCCTCGCTCATATTCCAGTGCTCGCCGGCGACGCGAAGCGGCGCACGCACGCGCTCCGCCGCGCGTTCGATCACCGAAAGCGCCTCGGGCATTTGCGGTCCGATGACCGCGCGCACATTGCGCTTGAGAATGCCGGCCTTCTCGGCGGCAACGCTCTGGATCGTGTCGCCGAGATAATCGGCATGATCGAGGGATACCGGAGTGATCACGCTCAGCAGCGGAGCGTCCACCACATTGGTGGCATCGAGCCGGCCGCCAAGGCCGACTTCCAGCAGGAGCACATCGGCCGGATGTCGCGAAAACAGCAGCAGCCCGGCCGCGGTGGTGATCTCGAACACCGTGATCGGTTCGCCCGCGTTGACACGCTCGCATTCCTCGACCGTGGCGCGCAACTCATCGTCGTCCACGTACCGGCCGCCACCTTCCGCCGCCAGCCGGAAGCGCTCGTTGAACCGTACCAGATGCGGCGAGGTATAGACGTGAACGTGATGGCCCGCGCTTTCCAGGATCGCGCGCATGAACGCGATTGTCGAGCCCTTGCCGTTGGTACCGGCGACGTGGATGACCGGCGGCAGCTTGCGTTCGGGATGATCGAGCCGGTCCAGCAGCCGCCACATCCGATCGAGCGACAGGTCGATCAGCTTCGGATGCAGGGCCAGCAGGCGCGTCAGCGTATCGTCGAGAGCGGACATGGAACAATGGCTAGCATATTCCGTCCGCCCCGGCGAAAGCATGGCGCGCGACGGCTAGACCTGGAATGAATAAAGGAAGATCAGGCCGGCGCGGTCTCTTCACTTGCCGCCGCCGGTGCCGTGCTGCGCGGCGCGTTCGGCGATGCCTTGGTGAGTAGCCGGCAGATCCGCCCAAGCGTTGCGCGCATCTCGTGCCGGTGCACGACCATATCCACCATGCCGTGCTCCTTGAGATATTCCGAGCGCTGGAAGCCCGGCGGCAATTTCTCGCGGATGGTCTGCTCGATCACGCGCGGGCCGGCAAAGCCGATCAGTGCACCGGGCTCGGCGATCTGCACGTCGCCCAGCATGGCGTAGGATGCGGTGACGCCGCCCGTGGTCGGGTTGGTCAGCACGACGATGTAGGGCTTCTTCGCCTCGCGCAGCATCTCCACCGCGACCGTGGTGCGCGGCATCTGCATTAGCGAGAGGATGCCTTCCTGCATGCGCGCGCCGCCCGAAGCGGCGAACATGATGAAGGGCGTGCCTCGATCAATGGCGGTTTCGAGGCCCTTGACGATCGCCTCGCCCGCGGCCATGCCGAGCGAGCCGCCCATGAAATCGAAATCCTGCACGCCGATCACCACCGGGATGCCTTCGAGCCGACCGAAGCCAAGCTTGATGGCGTTGTTCATGCCGGTCTTGGTGCGTGCATCCTTCAGGCGCTCGGCATAGCGGCGCTGGTCACGGAATTTCAGCGGATCGGCCGGGACTTCCGGCACGCCGACATCGAGCCAGGTCTGGCCGTCGAACATCGACTTTAGGCGCGCGGTCGCCCCCATGCGCATGTGATAGTTCGAGCCAGGAATGACGAACTGGTTCGCCTCCACATCCTTGAAAAACACAAGCTGCCCGGTTTCCGGACACTTGATCCAGAGATTTTCGGGGGTCTCACGCCGGTTGAGGAGACCGCGGATTTTCGGCCGGACGACGTTGGAAATCCAGTTCATTCACAAACTCTTTCTGCACGGTCACGGCCGGCATAGCCGTCCAAAGGACGGCGTCGCTTTGCTCGCCTATGACCCAACCATCCACGTCTTTGGATACGTAAAGACGTGGATGCCCGGCACAAGGCCGAGCATGACAAAATCAAACGGCTATTCCGCGGCGACCCGGCGAACCGAGCGCACGCCATCGGCGAGTTCCGACACCAGCGACGTTACCGCCCCGACCGTGCCGCCGGTCGCGCGGCCGTCCGCATCGAGACTGTCACGCAGGCGGTCGATCAGCGCCGACCCGACCACCACCGCATCCGCACCCTGCGCAATCTCGCGCGCATTTTCCGCAGTCCTGACGCCAAAGCCGACGGCAACCGGGAGTCTGGTATGGCGCTTGATGCGAGCGACGGCGTCGGAGACCCGCGACGCATTCGGTGTCGCCGATCCGGTGATGCCGGTGATCGAGACATAATAGACGAAGCCCGATGTGTTCGTGAGCACGGCCGGCAGTCGCCTGTCGTCGGTCGTCGGCGTCGCCAGCCGGATGAAGTTCAGCCCCGCCTTGAGCGCCGGGATGCAAAGTTCGCTGTCTTCCTCGGGAGGAAGATCGACAACGATCAGCCCGTCGACGCCGGCGGCGATCGCGTCGGAGAGAAAACTCTCGACGCCATAGATGTAGATCGGATTGTAATAGCCCATGAGAACGATGGGCGTGTCGGTGTCGGTCTGGCGGAAGTCGCGCACCAGCTGCAGCGTTTTCTTCAGCGTCTGCCCGGCCTTGAGCGCGCGCAGGCCAGCCGCCTGGATCGCGGGGCCGTCCGCCATCGGATCGGTGAACGGCATGCCGATCTCGATCACGTCGGCGCCGGCCTTCGGCAGCGCGGACACGATCGCGAGCGCGGTGTCGTAATCGGGGTCGCCCGCCATCACGAAGGTGACGAGGCCGGCACGGCCCTCACGTGCGAGGTCGGCGAATCTGCGGTCGATGCGCGTGCTCATGCGATCGACGTCCCCAGATATCGCGCGACGCTGTCGAGATCCTTGTCGCCGCGGCCGGACATGTTGACGACCATCAGGTGATCCTTGGGCAAGGTCGGTGCGAGATCGAACACGCGCGCCAGCGCATGCGCCGGCTCAAGCGCCGGGATGATACCCTCCAACCGGCTGCACAATTGAAACGCCGCCACGGCCTCCTCGTCGGTCGCAGACAGAAATTTCACGCGGCCCATGTCGTTGAGCCATGCATGCTCGGGCCCGATGCCGGGATAATCGAGACCGGCGGAAATCGAATGCGCCTCGTTGATCTGGCCGTCGGCATCCATCAGCAGATAGGTGCGATTGCCGTGCAGCACGCCAGGACGGCCGCCGGTGACCGATGCCGCATGCTGACCGCTCGGGATGCCGTGACCGGCGGCCTCGACCCCGTAGATCGCGACGCTGCGGTCGTCGAGGAACGGATGGAAGAGTCCCATCGCGTTGGAGCCGCCGCCGATGCAGGCGACCAGCGAATCCGGCAGGCGGCCTTCGGCCTGCTGCATCTGCTCGCGCGTTTCGTTGCCGATGACGCACTGGAAGTCGCGCACCATGGCCGGATAGGGATGCGGCCCTGCGACCGTGCCGATGCAATAGAAGGTGTCGGCGACATTGGTGACCCAATCGCGCAACGCTTCGTTCATCGCATCCTTCAACGTCGAAGAACCCGACGTCACGGGCCGCACTTCGGCGCCGAGCATCCGCATGCGCAGCACGTTCGGCTGCTGGCGCTCGACGTCGACCGCGCCCATGTAGACGATGCAGGGCAAGCCGAACTTGGCGCACAATGTTGCAGTGGCGACGCCGTGCATGCCGGCACCGGTTTCGGCGATGATGCGCTTCTTGCCCATCCGCATGGCCAGCATGATCTGGCCGGTAACGTTGTTCACCTTGTGCGCGCCGGTGTGGTTGAGGTCCTCGCGCTTGAAATAGATCTTTGCACTACCGAGTTTTTCAGTCAGTCGTTCGGCGAAATAGATCGGCGTCGGACGGCCAACGAAATCCTTGAGC
>JAEZBA010000398.1 GCA_023430245.1 Pseudomonadota bacterium | reverse complement strand
GTTCGGACGAGATCAGGTGACAGCTCCTTTGTGCATAAATCGTATAATTTGCAAATTGTAGGATTTGTATTCAGATCTAGTGCCGCGGTCAACGTTGATTTTTCGAACTTTGCAGGTGGTTTGTCTGTCATTCCTGTGCTGACCGCGCGAGGCGGGGCCGGGGTTCCAATCTGTGGCCGATAAGGCGGATGGGCGCCGCCGAGTATGGTGATCGACCTCGTCCATCACCGCGCCACGCCACGCCGCCGCGGCACGAATGCGGTTGTAAGATCGGCCACAACACCGGCGATCAGGAAGCCGAGCGGAAACGGGGCAATCTCGTCTCCCCTTCATCGTCGGGCCTTCGTCCGAGGCCGGACGACACACGCGCTGCCCGACGCATCTTCGGTGAGGATCGCCTCCTTCTGCTGTGCTGGAAGCGTCCGTGGACACATGAAAGACTTGAAAGCTCGCGTAGATTCCGCTCTGCCTGCGCGGCTAACCGAGATGCGAATTTGACAACCGTTCGCCGTGGTCAGCCGAGAATAGCCTTTACCTCGAGATACTCTTCGAATCCGAAGACCCCGAACTCACGTCCATTGCCAGACTGCTTGTAGCCTCCAAACGGAAGGCTGCGGTCGAAAGGCGCACCGTTAAGGTAGACACGACCTGCCCGGATTCGGTTAGCGATGTTGCGTGCGCGCTTTGGGTCTTTGGACTGCACGAATCCGGCCAGTCCAAACGGAGTATCGTTTGCAATTCTTATCGCCTCGTCCTCGGTATCGTAGGAGATGATCGCGAGCACAGGACCGAAAATCTCCTCACGCGCAATTCTCATCTGCGACGTCACATCGCCGAAAACGGTCGGGCGGACATAGTACCCGCGATTCAATTCTGCTGGCCGCCCCATTCCGCCAACCACCAACTTCGCGCCTTCGTCGATGCCGGACTGTATGTAATCCTGAACCTTTTCAAGCTGGGTTTGGCTGACAAGCGGACCCATGGTGGACGCTGGATCAAGCGGATCTCCGAGACGAATGGCGTCGACCGCTTCGCGCGCAGCCTCGAACACCACATCCCGTTGCACGCGGGGGATCAACATCCTCGTAGGCGACTGGCAGTTCTGTCCGGCATTGGTGTAGCACGCGTGAACGCCCTCGATCACCGCAGATCTCACATCAGCGTCCGGAAGGATGATGTTGGCGGATTTTCCGCCCAACTCTTGCGCGACGCGTTTGACCGAATCGGCTGCGAGCTTGGCAACTCTGACACCAGCAGTTGTCGAGCCGGTGAAAGACACCATATCGATGTCGGGATGAGCAGCGATCGCTTCGCCCACCGTCGGTCCGTCGCCGTTCACGAGGTTGAAGACCCCTTTCGGCAGGCCGGCCTCATGCACGATCTCGGCAAACAGCATCGCACTCAGCGGTGCGATTTCGCTGGGCTTCAGCACAACGGTGCAACCGGTAGCAAGCGCCGGCGCGACCTTGGACGCGACCTGATTGAGCGGCCAGTTCCAGGGCGTGATCAATCCGCAGACGCCGATCGGCTCGCGGCGAATGATCCCCGGCCCCATCGGCTCCTCGAAGCGGTATTGCGCGAGAACGCGGGCAGCCTCTTCGAAATGGAAGAGCGCGACTGTCGCCTGCCGTTGCGTTGCGAAAGTGATAGGCGCTCCCATTTCTAGGGTCATCATGCGCGCCAATTCCGGCAGGCGCGCTTTGAAGCACTGGATGATTCTGTGCAGATAGGAAAGCCGTTCCGCGACACTCGCTTCAGCATATTCCAGGAATGCACGGCGCGCCGCTTTAACAGCGCGATCTACATCCTCGGACGTACCGAGACTGATCTGCGCGAAGGTCTCTTCCGTAGCAGGGTTAACCACCCCGCAAGCTGATGGCTTGGCCGGATCGACCCAGGCTCCGTCGATATAGAATTGCAGCTTTTGCATCAGTTTATTTCCAACAAACGGGAGGCACCCATCTTTCTGCGATGCCGGCCTCAATATCTTCGCTCGGAACCTAAAGGTGTCGGCCTTCATCCACCGGCACGACAATGCCCGTCGAACTGGTCAGGTTGACGATGCAGGCGATCACCGCTCTTGCGACATCATCGGGCGTGGTCACGTGAGCCAGAGGCAGCCCTTCAGCGGTTTTCTGCAATTGTTCGCGCGTACGCCCGGGCACGAAATCCGTATCCACGCCAGCCGGCGAAACGGAAAAAACTCTAATCTTCGGCGCAAGCGATTTTGCAAGCGCGATCGTGAGCGCATCGAGGCCGGCCTTTGCTGCAAGATACGCGAGATTGCTACCAAGACCGGTGCGGGCCGAGATCGATGAAATATTCACAATCGCTGCTGTCTCGCCGCGCTCCAGCAAAGGGCGAAAGGCACGAACCATGGCGAAGGGGCCGCGCAGATTCATCGTGACCGTCCGATCGAAGATTTCGTCTGTGAGGGCGTCTAGATCAGCGGCCGGCACTCGGGTGGTCGCCCCACCGCAATTAACCAAGGCATCGAGCCGCCCAAACATTTCATCCACGGACGCCGCCGCCGCGGCAACGGACGTTGCCTCGTCGATTGCAATACGCATGGCGACGTGTCCGGAGCCTGGTAGCCCAGCGACGGTCTGCTCCGCCTGCGCCTTGCGGCTGTTATAGCCAACCACAACCCTGGAACCGAGCGAGGCAAGACGCGCGGCCGTCGCCTTACCAATCCCACTGCTTGCACCTGTGACCAGCGCAACCTTTGGACATGTCAGCGAAGGGATCTCAATGCTCGTCATCTACAGCCGTCTCGCCTCATCTACATCGCGATCTTTGCAGACTCGATGACCGGACGCCATTTTCCGAGTTCGCCGGCGATGAATGCCTGAAGATCTTGCGGAGAGCCTCCGGCGGCCTGCAGCGCGTTTTGCTCCAGCACCAGCTTGCCCTTCTCGCTGGCAAGGAAGTCGTTCACCAGCTTGTTAACTTTGCCGACGATGTCAGGCGGAGTTCCGGTCGGAGCGACGATGGCGTACCAAGCGGTCGCTTCCAGGCCCTTGAGCCCCGCCTCCTGGACCGTCGGCACATCGGGCAGTTCAGCGGCTCGTTTGGTTGTCGTGACCGCCAGGGCTCGCACCTTGCCGGCCAGAACCTGTGGCAGATAGGTCGGCATGAAATCCATGGCGACGTCGATTTGTCCTGCCATCAGGTCCGTCGTCAGCGGCGCCGAACCACGGTACGGCACGTTCGTCATCTTCACGCCTGCAAGTTGCTGAACCAGCTCCGATGTGATGTGACCGAGCGTGCCATTGCCGGGATGGCCGACGTTGACTTTACCCGGATTTGCCTTGGCGTAGGCGATCAGTTCATCGAACGTTTTCGCCGGAAAGTTTGCCCTGGCCGCGATAATCAGCGGAGATTTGGCAGCAAGGATGACTGGGATGAAATCCCGCTCGGAGTCGTAGTTCAACCCCTTGTACATGAGTTTGTTGATCGCGATGGGCGCCGGTGTCCCGAACAGAAAGGTGTGACCATCCGGTGCCGCCTTGGCAGCGGCGCTGCCGCCGATGTTGCCGCCAGCACCCGTGCGGTTTTCGACGATGAACTGCTTGCCGAGCTTCTCACCGAGCGTATTCGCCACCGACCGAGCGAGAGTGTCGACCGCGGCGCCAGCGGGAAATGGCACAATGAACGTAACCGGACGCGAGGGCCATTCTTGCGCAGCAGCTTGATGGGAAGGCGCAAAGGCAAATGCCAGACCGAAAAGGCCGATGGTCAATAGGCGCATGTTTCCTCCAATGTTTGTCAGGTTATTGTCCGGCTGCGCTGTCTGCAGCTTGATATTGTCCGCAAATCCACTTTCCACTCACACCGGCAGCGACAGCGCTTCACGCGCCTGCCGCGCCGTTGCGATCTCACCTCCAAGAGCCTCGATGATGCTGCGCGCCTTTTCGACCATTTCTGCGTTGGATGAAGCGAGAACGCCCTTTCTCAGGTAAATCGCGTCCTCGAGCCCCACGCGCACATGACCACCGGCCAGATAGGACTGCGCTACCATCGGAAAAGCCATCCGCCCGGTACCGAACGCAGTCCAGCACGCGCCTTGCGGCAATAGTCCGCGTGCGTAGAGCACCGTCTCCGGCGAGGGCTGGAAACCGTATTTCACGCCGGTCACGATCGAACACAGAAGCGGACCTTCGAGTGTGCCGTCATCGATGAGATCGCGGCACAGCGCAATATCTCCGGAATCGAACAGCTCGATCTCCGGCCTTACGCGCGCGTCGCGGATTACCGCTGCCATGCGGCGGACGCTACCCGGCGTGTTGATAACGACTTCCTTTCCGGAATTCATCGTATTGAGATCGAGGGTACAGATGTCTGGCTTGAGCAGCGGAATATGCGCAACACGGGCTTCCGGCCGCATCAGGGTCGTCCCGGGACCGGCAATCTTCGGATCTTCCGGATCCGGAGAGAAACGCCCGCCCGGCCCCGTCGTGATATTCAGAATGATCTGGCTGTCCCTCGCACGGATGCGTTCGACAACATCCCTGTAGTATTCAAGCTCCATGGAAGGGCGCCCGGTCTGCGGATCGCGCACGTGGATATGCACCACGGCAGCCCCCGCCTCAGACGCCTCGAGACACGAGTTCGCAATCTCTTCGGGTGTGAGCGGCAAGTGAGGCGTCATGTCCGGCGTAGTCTGGTTGCCAGTCACAGCACAGGTGATGACGACACGCGATTGCATCGGCTGGACGATTTCCTCTAATGCTTTGCGCCGTGCGGAGCGGCGTCATTGTCTCCCTCTATATGTTGGAAGCAGTGGCGTCCGCCTGCAGAATGTCTTTGCATTCCATAATGCGGAATGATGGTTTGCCGTTTCAGCGCGTATCCCTGTCCGGCGCCCCATCCTGCTTGAGCAGAACCACGCTGGTCTGGATGTTCTTCGCCATTTCCTTCAAGGCGGGCACATAGCGCGCTATCGCTTCTGCTTTGGGGATCGCCGACGTGAAGTACGTCACGCCGACGGTGGCGAGAACCTTTCGTCCCAACGTTACTGGGACCGCGATCGTCGACGACGACTTCGGCTCGACCATAGCCGACCGTTCGGCAAAGCCCGCTCGCCTGATCATCGCCAATAGTGACAGCGCAGCATCACGGTCGCGCGCGCCAGCGTCTTCGGGATTTTTCGACGTCGCAAGTATATCGAGCAGCAGATTGCGCTCGCTGGGTGGGCAGAAGGCGATGTAGGCCCTCCCTAGCGCGCGCGTCATGAGGTGCAGGCGCATGTTGATGGTGGCGTGGAATGGCGACACCGGGCTGTCAGGAATGGTGCTGAAGCGGACGGCAACTGCATCGTGGTCGAGCACTGCGACCGCGACTGGCCATTGAAGCTTGCGCGTAAAGGCGATTGCCCAGGGCCGGGCCGCTTCAACCACCAGAGGATCGCCGTGAAATCCGGAGCTCAAGGAACGAACCAGCGAGGTGACCTGATAGCCACCCTGCCGGCGGTCGTTCACGACATAGCCAAGCGAAACGAGGGTATCCAACAACCGCACAATCGTCGGCTTCGGCAAACCGGTTACCTGGTGCAGATGGTGCACCGAACTCACCCGCTGGCGATTCAGCTCGTGCAGGATGTCGAGCGCGCGTCGAACGGACTGGACGAAAACTTCAGCCATGATTTGCGCCGGCGCCCCCGTATTCCACATCGCGGAATGCTCGAAGGGAATACTGGAGTTTGGGGCCGCCGCTTGCAACCTGCATTCACGGCCGACCCGCCGAACAGGATTCATACCGTGACGATGCAGGCTCGCCCTTCCCCGACCGACTTCCGCCGACGATTTTCTGCAGCCGAGCGTCTGGTTGGCACCTTCATCAAGACACCTACGACCCATGCCATCGAAATTCTCGGCGATCTCGGGTTCGATTTCGTCGTCATCGATGAAGAACACGCCCCATTCAACCGGGAATCCATCGACTTGGCGCTGCTGGCTGCAAGGGCCAGCGGCACCGCGGGAATCGTGCGCGTGCCCGATGCCAGCGCTTCCGGCATCCTCTCGGCTCTGGATTGCGGCGCCACGGGCGTCCTCGTTCCTCACGTAACCAGCGCCGAGACAGCGCGAAGCGTTGCAGCAGCCAGCCGCTATCGCAGTGGCAAGCGCGGCTATTCCGGATCCACGCGCACAGGACGTTACGGCGCAGCAACGGTCTGGAACACCGTCGACACCGCCGATGCGCAGACCGCTGTCATTGCAATGATCGAAGATCCGGAGGCGGTCGAGAATATCGACGCGATCGTTGCGGTCGACGGCATTGACGGCGTTTTCATTGGACGTGGTGATCTTACGGTTGCGTTCGGCGCGCCATCCAATACGGCCCCAGTTATCAAGGATTCCGTCCAACGTATCACGAAGGCAGCGCGCAAACTCGGCAAGCCGGTCTGTGTCATGATCAATTCGGCAGACGAAGCGACCGGATTTCAAACCCTCGGTGCAAGTGCGTTTATTGTCTCTTCGGACCAGGGATTTATGCGCCGTGCCGCCGCGCAAGCACTCAAAGGCTTCAGCAGCGACCAGCAGCCCGAACTCGGAAGGCTGAAATAGGTTCAGCAATCAGGTCGCCGCGAGGCAGGGAGGAAGGCATGTATCTCAAATCCGATCCGCGTTCCGCATTAGCCAGTCCGTTGGCGACCAGGACGCCTCAACCAACCGAGTTTGCCGGTGCGGAATACGCCAAATTCTACGAGACCGCGCCGCAAGACGACGATGGCAACGGCCGCACTTGGTACGTGCGCGGGCAGAACTATGTCATCGCCTATAGCGAGACAAAGCCAGGAGCCCGCCTCACCCGCGACAATCAGCCGGATGAGTATGTCGTTCTGCTGCCGGATGCTGCAACAGCGGCAGAGATCTCATCCGGAGCCGACAGCTGCAGCGTGGCGGGCTACTCGATCGCCTTTGTTCCTCCAGGCAAGAGCAATGTCGTCATTCCGGACGGCGGCCGCGTCATCCGCATGTTCACGGCACAGTCGGCCGATCTGACCGCGAAATGCGCCAATGCCGCATCCTTTGCCGAGGCCCATCCAAACATTCCTAAATTCGAGCCCTGGCCTGCGCCCCGCGTCCCTGACCGCGTCCATACTTACAGCCTTGACGTGAAATCCGAAGAAGGTCGGTTCGGCCGCATCTTCCGGTGCTCCACATTCATGGTGAACTACTTGGAGCCACGCAAAGGACCGCGGGACGTGACGAAACTGTCGCCTCACCATCACGACGATTTCGAACAATGCTCGCTGGCACTGGAGGGCGCATATATTCACGACATCCGCTGGCCCTGGATTCCAGATATGACCAAATGGCGCGACGATGATCATGAGTATTGCGCCGCACCGTCCGTCGCGATCATCCCGCCACCTGCGATTCACACTTCTCGTGCCGTAGGGAACGGTTTGAACCAGCTCGTCGATATATTCTGCCCTCCGCGCCTGG
Source organism: Pseudomonadota bacterium (assembly GCA_023430245.1). Taxonomy (GTDB): domain Bacteria; phylum Pseudomonadota; class Alphaproteobacteria; order Rhizobiales; family Xanthobacteraceae; genus Pseudorhodoplanes. Next base: position 6,471 of record JAEZBA010000398.1, on the reverse strand, counting down.
ACTTTTCCTCCAAGCCGGGTTGGGTCGTGAATGCGGCCGACTACCCGATGCCGGACCTGTCCTGAACCCAACGCCAAACAGTTCAACGCCGGCAGGACTTCTTCATGGCAACCAACCAAAACTCAATCGCAACCGACTCGGCCCGCGACAGTCGCGCAAGCGAAGTGGCCGAGCTGCTTGTTGGCGCCGTTGATCTACACTGTCACAGCGGCCCAGCCGCAATGCCGCGCGTCCTTGACCATCACGACGCGATGATGGATTGCGCCGCGGCGGGCTTCAAGGCGCTCCTTTATAAAGATCATTACTATCTCGGCGTGCCGCATGCGGTCATTCTGGAAAAGCTCTTTCCCGATACCGGCGTCCGACTGTTTTCAGGATTGGCTCTCAATAATGCAAACGGCGGAATCAATCCGCACGCGGTCGATCATGCGGCCAGCATCGGCGCCAAAATCATCTGGATGCCGACCATCTCGGCTAAAAACCATATCGCCCAGCTGAGCGGACAAGGAAAGACCTTTCCGAAGACAAAGAGAAGGATGCTCGATCCCATTCCTCTCAGCGCACTCGACGCCAATGGCATCGTCTCCGACGCAGCGAAAGCCTGTCTCGATATCATTGCCGAAGCGGACATCATTCTTGCCGGGGGGCATCTGCCGGCGAGCGAATTGCACTTGCTGTTCGACGAAGCGAGGCGCCGCGGTGTGCGCAAGATGCTGGTCAATCACCCGACCTATGTCGTGGGGTGTACCGACGATGATATTCGCTCATTTGTGGCGGCAGGCGCTTTTATCGAACATTCCATCTGCATGTTTGCGGACGGGAAAGCGCACAAGTTTAGCGCAGATCAACTGCGACATCTCATCGACGTCGCCGGGGTCGATCACACGATCCTCTCATCGGACCTCGGGTTACTTGACAATCCGCGGCCGGTCGATGGCTTCCGCCAGATCACTGCAATGCTATTGCAGCTGCAGTTTTCGCATTCCAGCATACGTCAACTCATTAGCAGCAACGCAGGCGGCCTTCTGGATCTGAACGTGACTTGATCCGTGTCATCGACCGCAACGGCAAGCGACCACACCGCCGCGCAAGACAGGTTTCTTTAAATGAAAGGACGCTGCAAACGACATGCCGTTGCGCACTATTAATGAAAAGACTCATCTAAAACCGACGCGTAGCGGGCAAGGTCAATTCCTCGAACTGATAGCCAATTATCGTCAAAATAGGTTTTCTGATATCTGTCGCCGCTATCACAGATGAGACTGACGATCGAGCCGGATGCGCCCGTGCGTTTCATCTCGCAAGCGAGATGACATAGTGCTACGAAGTTCGTGCCAGTGGAGCCGCCGACGCGGCGGCCAAGCTTCTCGGAAAGCGCACGCATGCCCGCGAAGGAAGCAGCATCAGGAATTTTTAGCATTCGGTCGATCACGCCCGGCACGAAGGAGGGTTCGACGCGGGGGCGGCCGATGCCCTCTATCAGCGACGATTCCGTGCAAGTGAGCCCCATATTTCCGGTCTTGTAAGCCTCGTAGAACACCGAATGCTCGGGGTCTGGCACGCATAATCGGGTGCTGTAACCGCGATATCGGATGTATCGTCCGATCGTCGCCGTGGTGCCGCCGGTCCCCGCACTCATCACGATCCAGGTCGGAACCGGATGGCGCTCCCGGCTCATCTGCTCGAAAATCGATTCCGCGATATTGTTGTTGCCGCGCCAGTCCGTTACCCGCTCGGCATAGGTGAACTGGTCGAGATAAACCCCGCCCAGTGTTTCGGCGAGCCGCTCGGCCTCCCGATACATCTGCCCGCCTTCCGCGACCAAGTGACATTCGCCGCCATAGCGCCGGATCGCGTCGACCTTCTCGCAGGACGTTGCGGCCGGCATCACAGCGTGAAACGGCAGTCCCAGTAACCGCGCGAAATAGGCCTCGGAAATCGCCGTCGAGCCGGAGGACGCCTCCACGATCGGCGTCTTCTCGCGAATGCGCCCGTTGCATATCCCGAACAGGAAGAGAGAGCGCGCCAGCCGGTGCTTCAGGCTGCCGGTCGGATGGGTCGACTCGTCCTTCAGATAGATGTCGATCCCCTCAAATACTGGAATATCGAGACGGATCAGGTGTGTGTCGGCCGACCGCCGCTGATCGGTTTCGATCACCGACAAGGCATGACGCGACCATGACGAATCTTGATGTCTGGAATTGGCTTCGGCGATGCCGGCAAACAAGGACATGCCGCCTCCTTATCCGCGCGAATTGAGGCGGGTATTTACCGAACCAGGCCGGTAACAGAGTTGCTCCGACACCGTGCGCGCGGCCTCCACCATCGCCTCGACGGAGGGGTCCCGTCCGTCCTTGCCGCGCTTGTCGGAGCCGGCGATTGCGAGAACCGCCACCAATTCGCCCTGCGAGTCGAAGATCGGCGCAGCCGCACCGCGAATATTCTCCACAAGGTGCCCCTTCAGCCAGCCATAGCCGTCCCTGGCGACCGTCTTGCGGATCTCCTCGATCTGGCGACGCGTGTCGGCAGCCTCAAGATGGCTTGCACCAAACTCGCGTTCGAGTTGGACGCGCGCCGTATCCGGCGGGAGATAGGTCAGGAAGACACGCCCGGTCGCCGACATGATCATCGGGAAAATCATGCCAAGGCCGATCGAGGTCACGCCGATGCCGCCAAAGCGCAGCCAGCGCACGATCGTCGGTCCCTGATCGCCCCAGACCGCCAGCGTCCCGCCCTCACGGATCTGGGTGACCAACTTGCGCAGCGCTTCGCTTGCCAGTTCGACCGCGTCGACCCGCCCGAGCGCCGCAAGCCCGACCTTCAACGCTCGCGAACCGAGATCGTAGCGTCCGGTCGCCTGGTCTTGCGTCGCAAGCCCGCAACGCACAAGACTGACGAGATAACGGCGTGCCTGGCTGAGCGACAGGCCGCTCAGGCGCGCGACTTCTCCGAGCGTCAGCGGTGCGCCCCCGTCCACCAGCGCGTCGAGAACGGAAATGCCGATCTCCACCGACTGGATGCCCTGCAGCTTCTCGTTCGCAATTCCGCCATTGACCTTCTCCGTTACAGGTGCCGGAGAGGGCGCGGCTCGCTTTCGGCCAGCGGACGGAACCGGTTGCTTGTTCTTCATGTGCCGGGTTCGGAGGTGAAGACGATGAGATTGCCGAGGCCGTCCGCCGGGCCGACCGCGAGATCGTCGCCGATCGTTCGATAGGGCACGCCACCGCGGTCGAGACAGGCCTTGAGGCGGTCCCGCGACTCGACCTCTATCACGTAACCGACGAAGCGGGCGCCACCAGCACCCATCTCGCCGGCATCGACACCGAATTTTTCATGCAGGCTGTCGGGATTGTGGATCATGAGATCGACCTTGCCGGGGGAAGTCCGAACCATATCCGGGCCCGAATGCAGGTCGCCGAACAGGCGGCCGAGCGGCTCCGCCACGGCAAAGGGATCACGCGCCACAGCGATGACCGAGCACAGGCGCCTGGCGCCGTTTTCGTGCTTCAGCCAGTCCGGCCGCAGATACAGGTCGACATTATAATAGCGGCAGCAATTGAAAGTCAGCGGCGCATCCACCGGCAACATCACGTCGAATTCCGGAAAAACCGACTCGCCGGGCGCGACCACCCATTCCCGCCTGACATGAAAGGGCGCATCGGCGGCAAATCCGGCGGCGCGGATCGCTTCGCGGGCGGGTTCGATGTCGGGCGCCACCAGCACCATCGACTTGATGCCCTCTGCACCGGCCAGCGTTTTCACCATTGGCGGCGGCAAATTCGCGGGGTTGTGCGACGACATCAGCTCAATGTAATTGCCGATGCCGGACGTCGGCGGCGTCATCAGCACCAGATGGTTGGAGATGCCCATGCTGTCGATCCGGCTGATCGGCGACAGGGTGAACCCCGTCCGCCGGAACAAAGACGCGGCTCTATCGAGGTCGTGAACGGAGGTGAGCAGATGGTCGATTTCTGTGATCGCCTTACCCGGCATATGTCTCACTCGTGATTGCGTTGCAGATATCCTCGACATGCAGCGCGACCGAATCGAGAATCGGAACGCCGATGTCCGGAATGGGGAGAAGAAGCGGCAATTCGGTGCAGGCAAGCACCACGGCTTGCGCTCCCTGGTCGCGCAGATGCAATGCGGCTTCGCGCAGCGCCTCCACACTGTCTGCGCGCTCGCCGTCAGTGGTCAGCACACATTGGATCACCGCATCGATCTTGTTCTGACGCTCCGGATCGAGCAACAAGACCTCGCGGCCGCCGCGTCCGATAAAGTCGTCGAGAAAGGCCGCGCCGCAGGTGAACGCCGTGCCAAGAACGCCGGCGCGGCTGACACGCAGGCGGTCCAGTTCGCGGGCGGCACCGGCGAGAATATGCGGTCCTGTACGCCCGGAGGCATGCGCCACCGCTTCCTTGAACAGATGTGCGGTGACGGCAGTTAGAACGACCACGTCGCAGCCAGCCCGGGCAAGCTCTGCGCCGGCTTCGCAGATCATCTCTTCGATCCGCTTCCAGTCGCCTGCCTGCGCTGCGGCATAAAGCTCAGCATAATCCAGGTTCCACACAACGCCGTCGAAGCTGCGATGCCGACCGCAGCGCCGCTCCAGTGCACGGTTCAGCCGCTCGTAATAGAGCGCCGTCGAATGCCAGCTCATCCCGCCGATCAATCCGACCCGCCTGATCTGACGTGCTCGCTCTGAGGTCTCTCTCATAATGCTGTCGCTCATATTCCCAGCGGCGAACGTGAGCGGCCGGTGATCAGGGGCACCGCCAGGGTGGCGAGGACGAAGGCGCCTGTAAGGAATTTCAGGTCCGACGGATTGAGGCCGGTCGCAAGACCAAGCGACACCAGCTGGTAATAGATGATCGAGCCGACCACCGGCGCCAAGAGCTGCCGGGTGATGGTGGAGCGGCCGACGATCGCCTCGCCGATGATCAGGGCGGCGAGGCCATTGATGAGGATGCCGAAGCCCATGGTGACATCGGCATAGCCCTGCTGCTGCACGACGATTGCGCCGCCCAAGGCGGCCAGGCCATTGGCCATGCCGAAGCCGAGCAGGATGTAGAATCGTTCGTTGATACCGAGTGCTGGAGCCAGTCTGGCATTAGCGCCGACGCAGCGCATCGACAGGCCGATTTCCGAACGGAAGAAGGCGATCAACGCGATCACAACCACCAGGACGATCACGGCGAACAGGCCGACCTGAAGCCAGGTGCTGTAGAGAATTTGCGTCGAGATCGCATCGAAGATCGACAGGTCCGGCGACACCGCCTTGTTCGGCATGCCCATGATCCGCAGATTCGCACTCCAGGCCATGGTCGCGACCAGAATGCCGGCCAGTAGCGACGGGACCTTGAAGTAGAGATGGATCAGCGCGGTGGCGACGCCGGCGCCGAAACCGAGTGCAACCGCGAGCAGCGTCGAGCTCCACGGATCGAGGCCTGCCGTCAGCAATGCGCCGACCATGCAGCCACCGAGCGGAAAGCTTCCCTCCATGGTCAGGTCCGGCAGGGCCAGCGTACGAAACGGGATCATGATCGCCAGCGCCACGAACGCATAGACCAGGCTTTGGACCAGCGTGACGGGAATCAGATTGAGGAAAATATCAAGCATTGATCGGTCTCAGGCCAGCATCATGCGGTCGTCGCTGATGTGGAACCGCGCGACCAGATCCTGCACAGTCAGGCCCTTCTTCTCGTCGAAGCCGATGTCGGCAACGACGCGGCCCGCATTCATCATGACAATGCGCGAGGCATATGACAGCGCATGTTCCATATTGTGCGTCACCATCAGCGTGGTCAGTTGCCCCTGCGATACCATCGCCACCGTCGCGTCCATGACGAGCTGCGATGTTTTCGGATCGAGTGCTGCGGTGTGTTCGTCCAGCAGCAATAATTTCGGTGGCAGCAGCGTCGCCATCGCAAGAGCCAAGGCCTGCCGCTGGCCGCCCGACAGCGAACCGACAACGATTTCGAGGCGGTCCTCAAGCCCAAGCCCGAGCGGAATCAGCGCATTGCGAAACATCTCGGTGCGTTCGCGGGTCAACGCCGGACGCAGGCCGCGACCGAGACTACGCATCAGGGCAAGCGTCATGTTTTCGCGCACGGTGAGCGAAGGTGCGGTCCCGATCATCGGGTCCTGGAACACCCGGGCGACAATGCGGGCGCGGGTGTATTCCGGGACGCGGGTGACATCGTTGCTATCGATATCGATGCGGCCTTGGTCGGGCAGGATCGCACCGCCGAGCAGATTGAGCAGCGTGCTCTTGCCCGCTCCGTTACCGCCGATCACGGCAATGAAGTCGCCGTCATCGGCGCGGAGGTCGACGCCGGCAATCGCGACTTTTTCGGTCGCGGTACCGGCGTTGAACACCTTTCTCAGTCCGCTCGCGGCAATCATGTCCGGATTATTGAACCAGACATTTGCAATCGGCGAGAGCCGGCGGAATTGTCAGGCCGAGTGCTT
>JAEZBA010000380.1 GCA_023430245.1 Pseudomonadota bacterium | reverse complement strand
ATCAAGGCCGGACTGTTCCAGAAGCTCGACAAGGCCAAGCTGCCGAACCTGAGCAATGTGTGGCCGGAAATTGCGCAACGGCTTGCGACCTACGATCCCGGCAACGCTTTCGCCGTCAACTACATGTGGGGCACGACCGGTATCGGCTACAACGTGAAGAAGGCGAAGGAGATTCTCGGCGGCGCGGTGCCGGATTCCTGGGACATCGTGTTCAAGCCGGAGAACCTTGCCAAGTTCAAGGATTGCGGCGTGATGATGCTGGATTCATCCGACGACATCATGCCGGCGGCGTTGCATTACCTCGGGCTCGATCCGAATTCGACAGCGCAGGCCGATCTCGACAAGGCTGCCGCGTTGATCGCCTCCGTGCGCCCGTCGGTGCGCAAGTTTCATTCGTCGGAATACCTGACGGCGCTCGCGACTGGTGAAATTTGCCTTGTGGTCGGCTGGTCCGGCGACATCAAGCAGGCGCAGAAGCGCGCCGCCGAAGCCAAGGGCGATGTCGAGGTCGGTTACGCCATTCCGGCATCCGGCGCGCAGATGTTCTTCGACAATTTCGCGATCCCCAAGGATGCAAGGAACGTCGCCGAGGCACATGAATTCATCAATTACATGCTGCGGCCGGACGTGGCGGCGAAAAACACCAATCTCGTTGCCTATCCGAACGGCAACCTGGCGAGCCAGAAGCTTATCGATCCTGCGATCCTGAGCGACAAGACCATCTATCCGGACGCGGCGACGATGAAGCGGCTCTATATCGTCACCGCGCGCGACGCCAAGACGCAGCGCGTCATCAACCGGCTCTGGACCCGGGTGAAGACGGGGAAGTGATCGCTCCCTCTACCCGCGAGACGGGGAGGTCGAAAGCTCCTCAACGCCACCTGCGGTGCAGCCACAGCCATTGTTCGGGGTGTTCGCGGATCCAGCCCTCAACGATGGTGGTGATCCGTTGCATTGTGCCCTGGACGTCGATCTTGCCGTCGGCGCTCCGAACCGGCGGCACCTCCGGCGTCAATTCGACGAAGTAGCGGCGCCCCGGTTTGCGCACCACGCGCACGCCATGGATCGGGCATTCGACTTGCCGCGCCAAGCGCGCGATCAGCGGATTGGCATTGGTTTCACGGCCGAAGAACGTCACCGGCACGCCGCGCACGTAATACTGGTCGACCAGCATACCGACATGCAAACCCTCTTGCAGCGCTTCGCCGGCCTTGAGCGCGCCATCGAGTCCGGTCTTGATCAGCCGCCCCATATTCACGCCGCGCGTCGCCATCACCATGTCGGCGACCGCCCCGATATTGGGCGCGCGATAGACCACGGCGCTGGGCAGGTTATGCGCCGGGCCCGGTAGCGCCGGCATCTCCCAGTTGGCGAGGTGCGCGGCGAAGACGAGGGCAGGCTTGCCGTCGTCGCGGAGCTGGATGAAGCGTTCTTCGGATGCCGGATCGAAATCGATATGGCTCGCGGTGCGATTGTTCGGGTCGTGATCCCAGATGCGGTCGAGATGGGCGAATTCGATTGCCAGCCGGCCAAGATTGTCCCAGACGCCTGACAGGATTTGTTCGATCTCGGCGTCGGACTTTTCCGGAAAGGCCATCCGCAGATTGGCGCGGCCGATCTTGTGCTCGCGCAGTTTGGGGCCGACCTTGCGCATGAGACTGCCGGCAAAATCCGACATGCGGTTCGGATCGGTCCAGCGCAGCATTTTGATCAGGCCGACCGCGGCATTGCCGAGCACGGCATCGCGCACGGCGTTCGGAATGCGGATGCGCATTATTCTTGTCGTCCCCGCGCAGGTAGGGACCCGTACGCCGCGGCCGTTGTTGTCTTGCGTGACACAGAAGGAAAGACCGGGATGCGATCCGATCGCTCGGTGGTTATGAGCCCCCGACTGCGCGGGGACAACCCTGACAGAGTGAGGCGCATCACAGCGTCACGATAACCTTGCCGAACACTTGCCGCGTTTCCAGACGCTCCAGCCCCTTCTCGAACTGCTCGAGCGGCACTTCCATGTCGATCACCGGAAGCATTCCACCGGCCATCTTGTCCAGGCTCTCGGCGATGTTCTTCATGGTCGCGCCGAACGAGCCGAAAATCTTGTATTGCTGCTGGAACAGCTGCATCAGATTGAATTGCACCGTCGGTCCCGCGGTCGAGCCGCAGGTGACCAGCCGCCCGCCGCGCTTGAGCACCAGCAGCGAGCCGTTGAAGCCTTCGCCGCCGACATGCTCGAACACCACGTCGACGCCCTTCTTTTGGGTCAGCTTGCGGGTGATGGTCTCGAACCGGTCCTTGCGGTAGTTGATCACGTGATCGGCGCCGAGCGCCTTGGCCTTTTCCAGCTTGGCGTCGTCGCCAGCCGTGGTGATCACCGTGCAGCCGATCGCCTTGGCCATCAGGATCGCGGTCGAGCCGATTCCGGATCCGGCCGCATGCACCAGGATGGTCTCGCCCGGTTGCAGCTTGGCGTTATCGAACAGCATGTGCTGGACCGTCGAAAACGCGACCGGCGCGCAGGCGGCGTCGCGCATCGAAATGCCTTTCGGCACCGGGATCACCAGCCGCTCCGGCATGTTGAGGAGCTCGCGAGCAAAGCCGTCGACATGGAAGCCCATCACGCCGCCGACATTCTCGCAGAGATTGTCGCGGCCCTCGAGGCAGGCCTTGCACTTGCCGCAGGTCAGCGCGCCATACATCACGACCGGATCGCCGGCCTTGAATTTCGTCACGCCGTTGCCCGTGGAGACCACTTCGCCGGCCGCCTCCACGCCGACCACAACCGGAAAGGCGCGCTTGGCGAAGGCCATGCCGCGATAGCCCCACAGGTCGAGGTGATTGAGGCCGACTGCCTTGACCCGGATCTGGACCTCGCCCGGTCCGGGCGGCGGCGGGGCCGGCAAATCGACCAGGTCGAGCTTGCGGTCGGCAATCAGGGCGAGCGCACGCATCGGCGCTGGTCTCCATGCTGGGGACGGGGAGAGATGAGGGGACTGCCTATCGCCCGCCTGCGGCCGCCGTCAACCTCACTCTGGGATCAGGTCTACGGCTGGGTCTCGGCGGTCCCAGCCGCCTCATGGGCCAGCGGTGCAGCCTGCGGCGCCAGGATGTCGAAGGTGCGCTCCTGCCGCTCGGGCGGCGCCACGATCAGGATGCGCGCGGCGGCGATGGCGACCAGCAGCAGCGCTGCCCCCGCCATCATGTAGAACACGCCATCGATGCTGTACCAGGCGACGAGGTTGGCGCCGATCAACGGCCCGAGAACCGAACCGAAGCCGCTGGCGAGGATCAGACGCCCGCTGACGGCGACGACCCTGTCGGCGGGCATGCGGTCGTGCGCATGCGCCACGCTGACCGGGTAGATCGTCGACATGAGCCCACCGAACAGAGCCGCGGCCGGCAGGATCACCACGAGGGTCTGGGGCAGCTTCAGTATCCCGATGGCGGTGGCGATCAGGCAGCCGCTGAGTACGGCGATCACGATGCGCCGGTCGAAGCGGTCGGAAATACGGCCAACCGGAATCTGGAATGCGAGGCCGCCCAGCACCGCAGACAGCATGAAGAAGCCGATCGTCTGGGGATCGATATTCTCGTCCTGCATCCAGGCCGGAACAAGCGCGTAAAATGCGCCGGTGATGAAGCCGCTCAGCAGCGCACCCGCGACCGCCACCGGCGCTTCGCGCGACAGCACGCCGAAGGGAAGGTATTCGACCGGAACAATTTGTGGTGCCTCGGCGCGGGTTGTGGTGACCAGGACCAGCGCAATGGCAAACAGAACAATGACCAGATTGAAGGGCGCAGCGCCCTCGAGCGAGACCCAGCCGATCAAAAGCTGACCCAGCGCGAGTGCCGTGAAGCATCCAACCATGTAGATGGAAAACACCCTGCCGCGCTCTCCGGCGCCGGCTTTTGCATTCAGCCAGCTTTCCGTCGTGACGAACAATCCGGCGCAGCCGAAGCCGATAATCGCGCGCAAAATGATCCACGAGGGCGGCGCTTCCGTGAGGGTCATGACGGACGTCGCGGCAACCACGATGCCGGCGAACGCGGCATAGACCCGGATATGCCCGAAC
>JAEZBA010000357.1 GCA_023430245.1 Pseudomonadota bacterium | reverse complement strand
GTCGCGCCGCGCGTGCCGGCGATCCTGGCATGCGGCGGCAACCGTAACTCCGCGACACGATAAGTGCCGGCCGGAAGGATCAGCGTGGTGCGCGCCTGTGCCGCGCGATCGATCGCACGCTGCAAGGCTTGCGACTAGTCCTGCCCGGAATCGGGTTTCAGCCCGAGCTGGCTGGCGTCGAGACCGAGAACAGGCGCTGCTGCCGCCGCAGGCGCGGCCGCGCCCGCAGCCCCGAGGGCGCTGGCGGCGATGATGGTGCGGCGGTTGACCGGCATGGCGATGCTCCGGCGTAATCGGGTCAAGCATCACCATAAGCCGCGAGGCGGCCTCGCGGATCGGTCTCGCGCGCACAATCGCGCGGCAGGGTTAAGGACCGGAACTCTCCGCTTTCAGGCGGTCAGGGCATCGACTCGCATCCGACCGCGCCGCGCGACACCACCTTTGTCTTTCCGCCGGTATCGACGATGACCTCGGTCGCATACACCACGATGCTCGGATTGTTGCGCGGAGCGTTGTCGCGGCTATAGGCCGCGTTGCAGATCTGCGCGGACGGTGCCGGCAACTCGGCCGGCACCAGCCTTTCGCCCACCATCTGCGACCAGCATTTTTTCGCGTCCTGCATCAGCGAGCAGGGCGCGTTGACGCCGCGTTTGTAGCGCAGGCGAAGGCTGCCATTTTCGAGGCTCAGGCTCTGCAACACCGGATGGCCCATGGCCGCGTCGCGCAGCAGGATATGTCCTGACGTCGCGTCGATGATCACAAAGCCGGTCGCGCCATGGGGATCGAGATCGGAGAACAGAAGATAAGATCCCTTGCGGCCGTCGAGTGTCATGCCTGCGGTGTCGAGCAGGGTTTCGCCCCGGACCGCATTGGCGGTACAGGCCGCCTTCGGGTTTCGCACGATCGCGGCATTTTCGGATTCGGGACCGTCCTGGGTCTCGCGCAGCATCAGGTCGGAAAAATAGGTGCAGCGGATTTCCGTGGAATCGTCCGGCTTAGGCTTGATGCTGCGGACCGATGCGGGCTTGTCGAACTGGTCCGGTGTCTGGGCGTAGGCCGGCGTGCCGGCAAGCAGGATCGTGCACGCGCTGAAAATCGCCAGAGCGTGAAGGGGAGAAAAAACGGGCAGGAGCGTCATCGATCAACCTCACGGATCGAATGTGTCTCGCTTAACTGCGCGACGCAATCAAGCCGGGAGCGACGACGCCCTCTGCCACCTGCCGCTACATGATCTGGAACGTGTTGCGTCCCGGATTGGCGCGGAACACGCCGCCGATGCAGCGGCCGGACGGGTCGACTGCGATCCAGGGATGCGTGGCGAAGGTGCTTTGCGTGTAGTTCTGACCCGCGTTCAGGGTCTTGTAATGCTTGCGCCCGCCCTTGTAGTCCAGCCAGAAGATGTCCACCCTGCGGCCCGAGAGGTTCTGGAATTCCAGTGCCGATTTCTGCGCACTATTGTCGGAGCGGACTGTGCCTGGGGCAGGGCAGCCCGGGCCGGCGACCGCACCGGCCGGTGTTGCGGCCGCGGTTCTGATCACGCATTTGATGGTGATCGCTGGCCGGTTGCAGCCGTCCTTCCAGAACTCGACCTCGGTTCCGTTGCGATGCTGACCGCAATAGCTGCCGGCGCCCGGGCAGGTGCAGCGCAAGCCGTGAACGCAGAGCGGATTGCTCGCCGTGCCGGCGGTGGCTGCCTTGACCCGGAACGGGCCGCCCACCTGCACCCATTCGACCGAGGTCTGCGCAAAGGCCGGCGTGTGGAAGGCGAATAGCGTTGCTGTCACGATTGCTGCGACAACAGCGAGCGCTGCTGACTTCATGTTAGGTTTCTTTCGTATGCGGTGTTGTTGTTGCGGCGATGATCACAGTCGGATCGTCGCCGCAACTGGCTGGGGTCTGATATCCGACGCTATTTCTTCGCAAAGACTGCGGTGGCGTCCGGAGCACGCGCAGGCGGCGCGAAGTCTTCCCAGAACCGCGCATGCATTTGATTGTTTCTGGGGTTGAGCTCGAAATAGTTCTTTCCGTTGGTCGAAAAGCTCAGGCTGCCGTCGGGACCCTTTGCCACCGTCACGTTGCGGCAATCCTGCTTGTAGCAATAGACCGCGCTCGTCGACGACTTGAGCTCGAACGAACTGGTGTTGTTCGGATCGCGCTTCGACCTGAGCGCGCCCTTCCAGTCCCAGCGGGCCTGATAGACGTTGCCCGCGGGCCGTCCGCCGCCACCCTGGTTGGCCAGACATCCCTGCAGCCGGCCGCCCCAGCTTGCGAGCGCCCTGTCGACATCGGCGCGCGGCTTGGTCCGGCACCAGTCGAAATGCCCGACATGATTGCGATGTCCCGCTGGCCAGCCGGCGCATTTTGCCTGCAGGGCGCGTTCGGTGGCGGAGACCATCTTCGACGCATAATTGTTGCAGAAATCGAAGTTATCGTCCCGTCCCGGATGCGGGGGCGCCTGACGAAATTGCGCAGCCGGGGGCGGCGGTGGCGCCTGCTGGAATTGCGGCGCCGGTACGAATTGCGGCGCAGGCTGCGCGACCGGAGCCGGCGCCCGGCGGCGCGGCTGGCCGAGCACTTTCTCGTCGCGGCAATCGAACAGCGCGTTGAGTGCGCGGTTGCTGCCATTGATCTGATACGGCCACTGGCGCCTGTCGGTCACCGATTTGATGAGCAACTGCCGCGCATTCATCATTTCGTCGGCGGAGCCGGGCTGGTCGGTGGGCTCCACGATCCGGATCCACTCGAAGCCTTCGCCGTCGGTGATCATGTTTCCGACGGTGCGCTGCGCCGACGCATTGGGGACATCGAAGATGTATTCCAGGTCGAAACTCTTGCGGTTGTCGGCAAGCATGTCCTGGCCCTGGAAGTCGATGGCATACAGGTTTGCGCCCGATACGACGCGAAGCTGGACTCCCTGGTCATAAACCCGCGTCACCTGGCAGAAGGCCGGGATCTGACGCTGGCGGTCCGCCGGCACGAATTCGACGATCCAGTCGCCGAGCGTGGCGTAGGTCTGCACATTGGTGGGTGCGACGTCCCGCTGCCCGAAGGCCGGGGCGCTGAACGATGCAGCAAGCGCGAAAATCGCAGCAGCGGATGCGGCGCTTGCCGCCACGTTCCGCGCCTCTACGGTCTTGTCCAACCAGGACGCAGTCATTGACACTTTCCTCTGTTTCTTGCTCGCGCATCCATGCGGACGTGCGGACGCACGTCGCGTTGCTGTGCAAGCGTAAGAATGGCTTGTTGTGGGTTGACGCCGGCTGAGGAGTTTCAGTCAGCGCAATCTTCAGCTGGCCATCGACCGGCCGTTGTGACAGTTATTGAAATCGCCCGTGGTTCTGAAAATCACGCCCCCGTAAAACCCGTCTGACGCACCCATGCCAGCGGCCCGGAGCATTGGACAACACTTCCTGAAGCGGAATCGCCGTTATTGGTGAAACGGCTGACGGCGCTTCCGGCGCAGCGTTGCGATCGTGGTCTCGATGATCGCTTCGCCTGCCGCCAGCAACGCATCCGGCGTGATGCGCAGTGAAGGCTCCGGCACATGAATGAAAG
>JAEZBA010000350.1 GCA_023430245.1 Pseudomonadota bacterium | reverse complement strand
CAAGAATGCCGCCGTCATGCAAGGCGATCCGCTTCGGAATATCCTGATCGGGCGACAGCAGCAGCGCCGCCTCTTCAGCGAGAACGAAGGCCACCTTGTCTTTGAGAAAATGAATGGCGATGACGGGCGCGCCGGTGACCACCGTGCTGACCCGCTCGGTGATCGACACCGATTGTGAAACATCACTCACGACGACACTCAGGCGATCGTTGTTTCAAAGCCGGAGCGGATCTTCTCCTCCGGCAGATGCCGGCCGATAAAGACCAGCCGGCTCTCGCGCTTTTCGTCATCCTTCCACGGACGCTGATGATCGCCGTCGAGGATCATGTGCACGCCCTGGAACACGAAGCGGTCCGGGTCGTCGTTGAATGCGAGAATGCCCTTGGAGCGCAGGATCGCCGGGCCGTCCTCTGCGACCAGATTCTGGATCCACGGAAAGAACTTGTCGGGATTGAGCGGCTTGTCGGTCGCAATCGAAATCGATTGCATCTCCTCGTCGTGATAATGCTTCACGCCCTTGCCGTCATGGTGATGGGCGTGACCATGATCATGGTGATGATCGTGGTCGTGATGATGATCATGATCATGCGCGTGATCGTGATCATGCCCCTCGCCGTGCAGGAAATCCGGCTCGATATCGAGAATACGGTCGAGATCGAAGGCCTTGCGGTCCAGCACCTCGTCCAGCGCGATGGCCGAGCGCTGCGTGCGGTGCAGCTTCGCATACGGGTTGATGCCGCGGATGCGAGCCTCGACCTCCTGCAGGCCGGCCTCGTCGACCAGATCGGTCTTGTTGAGCAGGATGACGTCGGCGAAGGCGATCTGGTTCTTGGCTTCGGGCGCGTCCTTCAGCCGGTCCTTCAGCCACATGGCATCCGCCACCGTCACCACCGCATCGAGCCGCGCCTTCTTGCCGACCTCCTCGTCGACGAAGAAGGTCTGCGCCACCGGCGCCGGATCGGCGAGCCCCGTGGTCTCGACGATGATGGCGTCGAACTTGCCCTTGCGCCGCATCAGTCCTTCGATGATGCGGATCAGGTCGCCGCGCACGGTGCAGCAGATGCACCCGTTGTTCATTTCGAACACTTCCTCGTCGGCATTGACGATCAGGTCGTTATCGATCCCGATCTCGCCGAACTCGTTGACGATCACGGCGTATTTCTTGCCGTGCGGCTCCGAGAGGATGCGGTTGAGCAACGTGGTCTTGCCGGCACCGAGATAGCCGGTCAGCACCGTGACGGGGGTCTTGTCGGACATGAACGCTCCAGCCGATTTTCCGGGGCCGCCCCAGGCGGGCGGAGCGCGGCGGCTAGGATTGAAGCGCCGCGCTGAGCGTCCTTATATTGTGCCGGATGAGGTCGATGTAAGTGGGTGCCGGCCCTTTTTCGTCGGTCAGGGCGTCGGAATAGAGCGTTCCGCCGACCTTGGCGCCGGTTTCGCTGGCGATCTGCGTGAGCAGCCGCGTATCGCTGATGTTCTCCATGAACACAGCCGGGATTTTCTGCTTCTTGATCTGGGTGATGATGCGCGCCACGTCCCGGGCGGAGGCCTCCGAATCGGTCGACACGCCCTGCGGCGCGATGAACTCGACGCCATAGGCATCCTTGAAATAGCCGAAGGCGTCGTGGGTGGTGATGATCTTCCTGCGCTCCGGCGGGATCTTGGAGACCGCGTCCTTGACCTCGCTCTCGAGCGCATCGAGCTTGGCGAGGTAGGCGGCGGCATTCGCCGCATACGCCTCCTTGCCGGCCGGGTCCGCCTTGGTGAGACCGTCGCGGATATTGGCGACATAGATTTTCACATTGGCCACCGACTGCCAGGCATGCGGGTCGCCGTCGGCATGGCTATGTCCGTGACCGTGCTTGTGACCGTGACCGTGGGAATGCTTTCCGGCAATCTTGCGCGGCTTGATCCCTTTGCTCGCGACCACATTGGGCGCCTTGGTATTGGACGACTTGATCAGGCGCGCCAGCCAGCCCTCAAAGCCGAGGCCGTTGGTGACGATCACCTTTGCATCGGCAAGCGTTTTGGCGTCGGCAGGCGACGGCGAATAGACGTGTGCGTCGCCATTCGGTCCGACAATGCTGGATACCGAGACGCGATCGCCGCCGACATTCTGCACCACATCCGCGAGGATCGAGAATGTTGCGACCACCGGCAGCTTGGTCTGGTCCTGCGCCTGTGCGGATGACGCGAATGCGGCAAGGGCCGCGGCGATAACGATACGTCTCGTCAGCATGATGACCTCCATCGAGTCAGGCTTCTAGGTGACGCCCCGGAAAGAGCTGGCGAAGAAGTCCCCCCACGCTGCCGAACAGCAGCGAAATGGCGTAGAGAATCCCGGCGACCAGGATCACCGCGGGTCCCGCGGGCGCGGCGGTATGGAACGACAGCAGGAGCCCGGCATAGCCGGAGAGCATCCCCGCCAGCACCGCGATCACGATCATCGCCGTGATGTCGCGCGCCCAGAAACGGCCGATCGCGGCGGGCACCATCATGATGCCGACGGCAAGCAGCGTGCCGAGAGCATGGAAGCCGGACACGAGATTGATCACCAGCAGCGCCAGAAACATCAGATGCGCGGGGCCGCCGGCCCGACTGACCGAGCGCAGATAAAGCGGATCGACGCATTCCAGCACCAGCGGCCTGTAGATGACGGCGAGGCCGATCATGGTGACGGTCGCATTGATGGCGATCAGGATCAGCGTTGGATCGTCCAGCGCCAGCACCGAACCGAACAGGAAATGCAGCAGGTCGATATTGGTCCCGCGCACCGAGATGATGGTGACGCCGACCGCAAGCGAGATCAGGAAGAACACCGCAAGCGAGGCGTCTTCCTTCAGTTCGGTCGAACGCGCCACCAGGCCGGCGAGAAGCGCAACGGTAAAGCCCGCGATCAGCCCGCCCGCGGTCATCGCGAAAATGTTCAAGCCCGAGATCAGAAAACCGATGGCCGCGCCCGGCAGCACCGCATGCGCCATGGCGTCGCCGACGAGCGACATCCGCCGCAGCATCAGGAACACGCCGATCGGACCGGCACCGAGCGCGAGCGCCATGACGCCGACCAGCGCACGGCGCATGAAGTCGAATTCCGCAAAGGGGGCGATGAGGTGTTCGTAGAGCACTCTACTCTCCGGTCATGCCGCGCATGCCGCGGCCTCCTCGTCGAACGCCTCGCACATATGACGCGCCTTCTGCATGTTGTCGGCGGTCAGCACCGAAGCTGTATCGCCCCAGGCTACCTGTTCGCGCGCGAGCAGCAGCGTTTGCGGGAATGTCGTCCGTACAACGTCGAGATCATGCAAGGCCGCGAGGATGGTGCGTCCCTCGCCATGCCAGCGCTGGACCAGCGCCACCAGATCGGCCGATGTCTTGGCGTCGATGGCGTTGAAAGGTTCGTCGAGTACGACCAGCCGTGCATCCTGCAGCAGCAACCGCGCGAACAGCATGCGCTGCATCTGACCGCCCGACAGCGTGCCGATGGCGCGGCGTTCGAAACCGGTCAGGCCGACAGCCGCGATCGCATCCCGGATTTTCCCGTGATCCGCCTTCGCGAACCCGCCCCAGGCGCCGGTCCGGCGCCACAGCCCCATCGCCACCAGATCGTAGACAGAGATCGGGAAGGTGCGGTCAATCTCCGCCGCCTGCGGCAGATAAGCGACATCGCGGGCGGACAAGCCATTGAGATCGACGCGGCCGGCGAGTGGCTTCAGCGCACCGACGACGCCCTTGAACAGGGTCGATTTGCCGGCGCCGTTCGGCCCGACCACCGCCAGCAGCGCGCCCGGCGCAACGCCGCCGGTCAGATGGTGAACCGCCGGATGGCGGTCATAACCCAGCGTCAGGTCGCGGAACTCAACCTGCGGTGTTTGGACATGCATCGTCATCAGCGCATCGCCCAGATCACTGCCACCCAGACGATGACGGTGAGGACCGCGGCGAAAGCCAACCGCTCGAACACCGACAATCGCAGGATCGACGGCCCGATTGCGGCCGGGGGATGTGAATGCCCCGGCAGATGATGGTGGCGGTGGTGCTCGGTCATTGGCGTTTTCGGCCTCCGCCAGTTGTTATAGTATAACGTTTCGGGATGCCAAGGGGCGGTCCGGCGCAGGGGCGCCAACAGCGACAAATCGGAAGAATTTGTCGCAGGTTTCGTTGCCAAATGGTCTCGGACCGGGCCATGGTGGCCCGGCACCCCTCAAAATCCGGCCGCAGTCATGACCGACCAGACCAAACGCATCGTTTCGATCGGCGAAGTCATGATCGAGATGACGCGCGGGCCGGACGGGCGCTTCAGCCAGGCCTGTGGCGGCGACACCTTCAACACCGCGGTCTATCTCGCGCGCCGCGGGCTGCCGGTCGCCTACGCTACCGCGCTTGGCGACGACATCTATTCCGACCGCATCATCTCGCTGGCCAATGCCGAGGGCATCGCCACCGACCTGATGGTGCGGGTCCCGGGACGCCTCCCCGGCCTGTATCTGATCGAAACCGACGCCAAGGGTGAGCGCAGCTTCAGCTATTGGCGCGAGAATGCGCCCGCCCGCGAACTGTTCGAATTGCCGGATTGGGGCCGTGTCGCCGAAAGCATCGTCGGCGCCCGCATCGTGTATTTTTCCGGCATCACCCTGTCGATCTATTCCAATCAGGGGCTCGGGCGTTTCCTCGCGCTGCTCGAACTCGCCCGCAAGGCCGGTACCAAGATCGTGTTCGACGGCAATTACCGTCCGCGCGCCTGGAAGGGTGACGTGCAGCGCACCCGCACGGTGTTCATGGAAGCGCTGAAGCGCGTCGACATTGCGCTGCCGACCTATGACGATGAGGCATTGTTGTGGGGCGACCCCTCACCCGACGCCACGATCGAACGGCTGCAGGCGTTCGGCATCGCCGAGATCGCGATCAAGAACGGACCGAATTCCGCGCTGGTCGCGTCAGGCGGCCACAAGGAATTCGTGCCGGTGCCGGACGTGGTGGTGCCGGTCGACACCACCGCCGCGGGCGACAGTTTCAATGCCG
>JAEZBA010000191.1 GCA_023430245.1 Pseudomonadota bacterium | reverse complement strand
AAAATCCCGGCGGGCGAGAGGGCCTTAACACGCAACCGATCGCAGACGCCATGCACTCTCCGAAGATGACGGGGCGGTTCCATGCATGCGCCTTCGCACATGCAAACGCCTGTGCGGCGCAAACGCGCCGCACCTGCGAACTCCGTGCGGCGCAAACGCGCCGCACATGCGTCATTATCCGCGCGGCGCAATGCGCCCGACGGGGCTTTGGCGCATCTCGGAAACATCCGACATGCGCTGAGGGGACGACGCACCGAGAGGCGCGGTCAGTCCGAATGTGCCATGTCGCTTTCGCAACATGGCCCGCCTCTCGGCGCGTCGCTTGCGGCGTTCTCCTTCCGGTACCGGGCCGCGCTTTGCCTCCATGCGCCTGAACCTGCGCATGGCGTCAGCCAGCTCCTGGCAGAAGTCCGTAGTGACCCCGGCGTAGCAGTTTGCATTGCGCAAACTGCGTAAACTTGTTTGCGCGTGCCCCGGCACCGCCCGGGTGCGTGGCTTGCGAACCACGCCCGCAGTCGCCGCACCCTGCCCCACTCCGTGACGCCTCGCGAAGCGCCCCCTCATGGACAAGGTAATGAGTATATAATCCTATATCAAAATTTTGTCAAGGCCCGTTACTAAGGGACTGCGAAAGAGCAAATCACGGCACTGTCGTTTCAGCACATGATCTCCCTGCCGCAATTACGGATAGATTTCCGCGCGCCCTCACCGATGATCGCGCGAGCTCCTTGTCCCCGATCGCGCACAAAACTGAAGAGCGACGCGCGGACATCGCCGCTTCAAAAATTTGCCTGCGCTAGAATCGCGTTCGCAGCAGGCGCAAACGGGCGGACATATTGCCACACGTCTCATGGTCGTTCACATCGATGCATCGCGCGTCGCGATGTGAATTGTCACAGTGAGGTGTCAGATTTATTTTTCCCTCGTGTGTCGCTCCTGCATCGAACCTTGCAGAAACGCAACAGCCGCAGCGATACTTGCAAATCACAAGCAATCAACGCGCATTGTTTAGCTCTAGGTTGGAACCGCGCGTGCGGGCGAACAGCGCCACCGGCGGTAACACAAGTGTCATGCCCCTGTGATGCGGCACCGACATGCAGGTCCCGGCAGAAAGAAATGCCAGCGAACAATCGCATGCGAAGAAGCATGACTCTTTCGGAAGGGGCGTATCTAACGATGACTATGTTGAAGACGATTTTCGCCGTCACCGCGGCGAGCATGATGGTGACGGCGGTCGCGCAAGCGGCCGATCTCCCGGTGAAGGCCAAGGCGGTCGAATACGTCAAGATCTGCAGCGCCTATGGCGCCGGCTATTACTACATACCGGGCACCGACACCTGCATCAAGATCGGCGGTTATGTCCGCTTCGAATCCTATTACAATGCGCCCCAGGGCGCCTATCCGGTCAACAACGCCACCGGCGCGTTTACAAGGCATTCCAATACATTCGCGATGCAGTCGCGCTTCCGGCTCACGACGGATGTGCGCACGCAGACCGAATACGGCACCCTGCGGTCGTATTTCAATTTCGGGTTCAACGTCAGAAACGGCATCAACGAAAATGTCGCTCCCGGCGTCTCGGTTGCACTCGAGCGCGCCTTCATTCAGTTCGCCGGCTTCACCGTTGGCCGCACCGACACGTTCTTCACGCTGTATAACTCGTCGTCCTACGGATACATCACCGCCACCCTCGATGGCGGTACCGCATCGACCGGCGTGAATGTCGCCGCCTATACGTGGCAGTTCGGCAATGGCCTCACCGCGTCGGTGTCGCTGGAAGACGCCATGGCCCACAGCAAGGGCGTCGTCGATCTTGGCAACGCCGGCAGCACCGCCGGCGTGCTCGGTGCGGCTCCGTTCGCATCGTCAAATGCCAGCGACAGCATGGGCGCCCGCATGCCCGACATCGTCGGCAACATCCGCGTCGACCAGGGCTGGGGCTCGGCGCAGGTCATGGGCGCGCTGCACCAGGTTGGGGCGCGCTACAACTTCACCGACACCTCGCCGGACTGCAACGGCGGCGGCACCAACACGACCCAATGCGGCCATCCCGACGAGAAATGGGGCTGGGCGGTCGGCGCCGGCCTGACGCTGAAGATGCCCTGGGATTCCAAGGACACGCTGTCCGGTCAGATCGCCTATGCCAAGGGTGCGTCGAGCTATGTCGCATTCGCGAACTCTAACAACAGCCTGCACACTAGCGGCGGCATCGCTCTCGGCGCATTCAACGATGCGGTGTTCGGTGGCGTTCTGCCCGCGAATGGCGGCTCGACCCCGCTCGAACTGACCGAGACCTGGGGCGGCTCGATCGCGTTCCAGCATTACTGGACGCCGAGCCTGCGGACGTCGTGGGTGTTCGGCTATATGAGCGTCGAATACTCCGACACGGCCAAGGCGCTGATCGCCAATCTCGGCGCACGCTGTGTCGGCACCGGCATCACCATCAACAATGCCGCGTTCTGCGACCCGGATTTCTCGACCTGGCGGGTCTCGTCACGAACCGTCTGGAACCCGGTGCGCAACCTCGATGTCGGCCTGGAAGTGGCCTATACCGAGGTCAACACCGCGTTCGGTGGTGGCACCGGAACTCTGACCGCCGCGAATAACGGATTGTCGACCGGCACGTATGCCTTCGAAGATGAGGGCGTCTGGTCTGCCGCGCTGCGCGTGCAACGCAGCTTCTGGCCGTAACTGCACATTACTCGGCCGACCGCGCGGCCGAAGGTGCGCCACATACCCCCTGCGACGCACCGCATGATCGAGCCAGGACAGCTGGTCCCCGCCCCCGCGGGGGCCAGCGTTGTTG
>JAEZBA010000180.1 GCA_023430245.1 Pseudomonadota bacterium | reverse complement strand
GATAGAGACGACGCATTCATGCCCTCCGACACCATCATCCCGCTCTACGACCGTCACGCGCAGGCCTATGACCGTCAACGTGGCCGCAGCCTGTTCGAGAAAACGTGGCTTGATGCGATAGCCGCGCTGCTGCCGGAAGGCGGCGCCGTACTCGTTCTCGGTTGCGGCATGGGCGAGCCGATCGCACGTCATCTGATCGAGCGCGGCTTCGAGGTCACCGGCATCGATTCATCGCCGGCGTTGATTGCGATGGCCAGCGAGCGCTTTTCGCACCAGACATGGATCGCTGCCGACATGCGTACGCTGTCACTCGGCCGCACTTTTGACGGTCTGCTCGCGTGGGACAGTTTCTTTCATCTGACTCCGAACGACCAGCAGGCCATGTTCGCGATGTTTCGCGACCACGCCGCATCTCGCGCCGCGCTGATGTTCACCAGCGGACCGGCGCGCGGTGAGGTGATCGGCACATTCGAGGGTGAGCCGCTCTATCACGCCAGCCTCGACCCGGAGGAATACCGCTCGCTTCTCGATACGCATGGTTTTGCCGTCGTGTCCCATGTAGCCGACGACCCCGCCTGCAATGGCCACACGGTCTGGCTGGCACAGCGTGTGTGATCCACCGTCATCCCCGCTTTCGCGGCGACGACGGCGTTTTATATCGGTGCCCGAATTGCGCTAAAGTGAACCCATGATCCGCGTCACCGATTCCATCAGCATCCACGAGGACGAGATCGAGGAGAGCTTTGTGCGCGCCTCCGGTCCCGGCGGGCAGAACGTCAACAAGCTGTCGACCGCGGTGCAGTTGCGCTTCGACGTGCGGCGTTCGCCGTCGCTCCCGAACGATGTCGCGATCCGTTTGATGAAGCTTGCCGGCAAGCGGCTGACCAAGGACGGCGTGCTCGTCATCATCGCGCAGACCGCGCGGACCCAGGAGCGCAATCGTGCCGAAGCGCGCGAGCGGCTGGTCGAACTGATCCGCGAGGCCTCGGTGAAGCCGGTCAAGCGGGTGGCGACCAAGCCGACCAAGGCCTCCAAAACCAAGCGGCTCGAAGGCAAGAAAATCCGCAGCGACGTGAAGGGCATGCGGGGCCGGGTGCGGGAGGATTGAGTCGTTCTCTCTCATCAGGTCGTCCCGCCAACGGGTCCGCGTGAAGCGCGGCCCGATGCCTGCGCGGGGGCGACAGCTAATTTGCATCTTGACATTATAGGAATAAAAGCATATACCCTCCTCCACCTCGCTCATGAGGGGCGTCAACCGGTGACGCCAGTTGATGGAGCGGGGTGCGGCGCCTGCGGGTGTGGCTTCGTCAGCCATGCCCCCGGGGGGCCTCGGGACCCCGTTCTACGGGCATTACGACCCGTGCGCGAGGAGCTCGTTGTACGGCCCCGGACGCGTTAGTCCGGGGTACGCAAACGCGGCCCGGGGATCGTGCGGTCTGGCTGGAGCCGCGCACCAAAACGCCGCCAAAAAGCGCCCGCACGGCACTAGCTTGTGCGGGTGTGATGCGCCGTGAGGCGGCCGCCTGTCAGCGATGGCAGGCGGCGTATCAGGAATGCCCTGCGTCTTTCGGCGCATCATTCCCCTCACTTCTTCCTTCCTTGCGGCGCGCCCGCGCCGGTTAAACAACAGGGCCGGCGGAGCCTTGCGCGAAACCCGGCTCGCCCGCGGCCGCCTCACGCAACCGGGCCATGCACGTCAAATGCTTGAATTCGCGGGACGTTTGGGTTTGTCTGCGCGCGGATTGCCACCTGAAAACCAAGAACAGGCTGCGAAGGGAGCGTTTCGTGCTGAGTTTCGGAATTTTCGATCATCTCGATGCCGACGGATCTCCGCTGGGGGAGATGCTGGAACGGCGGCTCAGGCTCATCGAGGTGATGGACCAGGAGGGCTTCTACGGCTTTCACATGGCCGAGCATCATTCGACGCCGCTCGGCTGGGTCCCCTCGCCGAGCGTGTTCGTTTCCGCCGCGATCCAGCGCACCAAGAGGCTGCGCATCGGCCCGCTGGTTTACGTCCTGCCGATGTACCACCCGCTGCGTGTGTTCGAGGAAATGTGCATGCTCGATCACATGAGCAACGGACGCTTCATGCTCGGAGTCGGCCGCGGCGCTGCCATGGTCGAGCATCAGCGCTACGGCGTCGATCCGGCCCATGCGCCGGCGATGTATCACGAGGCCTATGCCGTGATCATGAAGGCGTGTGAGTCCGACATTCTGAATTTCGAGGGCAAATACTATAATTTCAAGGATTACCTCGTTCAGTCGAAGCCGGTGCAGCGGCCGCATCCTCCGGTCTGGTACGGCGCGCCGAATGCCGATGCGGTCGGATGGGCAGCGCCGAATGCGGTCAACATCGTGTCGCTTGGGCCGGCCGCGCGCGCGCGCGCCATCACCGACCGCTATCGCAAGGACTGGGCGGAGCTGGGCCGCAACGCCGCCGAAATTCCGATGATGGGCATCACCCGCCATATCGTCGTCGCCGACAGCGATGCCGACGCAAAGGCAATGGCGCGCCCCGCTTATGCGATCTGGCGCGAGGCGATCGAGATGCTGTGGAAGCGCTCTGGCGTGCCGTTTGTGCTCAACCCGGTCTATCCGGAAAGCTGGGACGAACTGGAGGCGATCGGACATGGCGTCGCCGGGTCGCCGTCAACGGTGCGCGATTATGTCGGCAAGCTGCAGGCGGAAAGCGGTGTCAATTACGTGCTGGGGCAGATGATGTTCGGCCACATTTCGTTCGAGCAGGCGTCGCATTCGATCCGCCTGTTCGCGCGCGAGGTGATGCCGGCCTTCACCGCGCGTGCGGCAGCCTGACGGCGATGAGCGCAGCCAGCCCGCGCAAGCGCATCCTGATCCTGCCGGGTGACGGCATCGGACAGGAAATCATGGCGCAGGCGCGGCGCGTGGTGGAATGGTTCGCGGCCAGGCGCGGTCTCGATATCGATCTGCGCGAGGAACTGTTCGGCATCCCGGCCTGGCACGCGCATGGCTCGGTGTTGCGCGATGAAACCTGGAGCGAGATCGAAGCTGCGGATGCGATCCTGTTCGGTGCAATCGGCTCGCCGGAATATGACGCGATACCCGGCGTGCGCGAGGGCACCGGGCTCCTGCGCATGCGGGTCGAATTGAACCTCTTCATCAATCTGCGGCCGGTTCGCGCTTTTCCCGCTCTTGCCGCGGTGTCGCCGCTCAGGCCCGAGGTGCTGGACAACACCGATCTCGTCATCGTGCGCGAACTCACCGGCGGCATTTATGTCGGACAACCGCGCGGGATCGAGACGGTCGATGGCGTGCGCCGTGGTGTGAACACCATGACCTACAGCGAGCCCGAGATCGAGCGGATCGCGCGCGCGGCGTTCGAACTCGCGCGCATACGTAGCGGCCGCCTCTGCTCGGTCGACAAGAGCAACGTGCTGGAGGTGAGCCGGTTGTGGCGCGAGGTGGTGCAGACGCTGCACGACACCGAATATGGCGACGTCGCGCTTTCGCATCTTTACGTCGACAATGCCGCGATGCAGCTCGTGCGCGCGCCGGCGCAGTTCGATGTGCTGCTGATGGAGAACCTGTTCGGCGATATCCTGTCCGATATCGGCGCCGCGGTCGCGGGCTCGATCGGCATGCTGCCGTCGGCGTCGATGAATGGCATGGTTGCGGGTGGCGAGGGGCGGCATCGCGCGCTCTATGAGCCGATCCATGGCAGCGCACCGGATATCGCAGGCAAGGGCATCGCCAATCCGTGCGGCGCGATCCTGAGCTTCGCCATGTGCCTGCGCCACACCTTCCTGCGGCCGGATGAGGCCGATTTGCTTGAGGCCGCTGTGATCCGGGCCATCGCGGGTGGTGCGCGCACCGCCGATATCGCGTTGCCCGGCCATCCGCCGGTCTCGACCGTGGAGATGGGCAACGCGATCCTGAGCGAACTCGATAAGATGGCGGTTGCGCCAACCGCTGCCCACGCTTGACGGGGCTTCGCGATTGAGGCCTCTACCAGCATCACCCCTCTCATCAAATGCGTGGTCCCGTATGTCATCCGCTCCTGCGCGTCTCGAAGACACCCTGAAAT
>JAEZBA010000501.1 GCA_023430245.1 Pseudomonadota bacterium | reverse complement strand
TTCAGGCCCCAATTGTCGAGGATGCGGTAATGCAGCCAATACTGGTTGATCGCGGTCAGCTCGCTGCGCAGACCCTTATTGAGATAATCGATGACCTTGGGGTCGCCCTTCATGCCGCTGTCTCCTTGCGTCCGAACCAGTTTGGATAAATTCTAAACTGATCGATGCGCGCCTGCAAGGCGCGAGAGCTCAGCGCATCGCGAAACTCAACGTAATCGGAACAGGCAGCGGTTGAGGGTCAGACGGTTTCGGCGGGAACTTCAATCGGCAGCCCGGACATCGGGCAGACCGGACATCCGGCCTTGCAATTGCCGCCCAGGGCCTGGTCCAGGATCGTCTCGATGGTACGGGCACACCGTCCGCACTGTGGGCTGCAACCGAGGCAGCCATAGACCTCGCCCGTGGTCCGCGGCCGCTCGGAATGGCAGGCGGTCCGGATGGCCTTGTCGGTCAGGACGTTGCAGGAACAAACGATCATAACGCTCAGGTGGCCCGGCGGGTCCGATAGTTCAACTTGCAACAATCGTTAGCAGGGGGCCTTGCGCTGCCGCAAAGCGAAAATGCTGATTTTGTACGTAATCTAAACTGACGTTCTATCGGCACTTTCCGCCTCGCGGGCGTGCCGGAGCAGCACCGCATAATCCTCCGGCGCGACCGCCGCGAAGCCGCGGAGCCCGAGGCGATCAAGAACCGGCCGCAGCCGGGGATCGTTGCCACAGGATAGCAGCGCCTCCCGCAAGCGCCGCACGGCCTCGATCGAGACGCCGCGCGAGGCGATCAGCGGCGGAACCGGCGTCATCGCGGTCGAGCCGACCGTCCTCAGACGCGCCATCGTCGCGGGTTCGTGCCGTTCGAGCAGATCGCGGACCAGGGAATCGAGCGGCCCGACGTCGATCCGGCCGGCGAGTACAGCGTCCACCACCGCCCGCGGCGTCACCAGCGGTCCAACCCATTCCGTGAAAAGCGGCTTTCCGCGCCCTTCGCGCGAATGTTGCTGCAGTCGATACAGGTGATAGCGGACCGCGTTGTAACCGGATTGCGAATGATGGACGGTCCAGCCGATCCGGCCGCCGAAGCAGTCCTGCAATGTTCTGAACGGGCGGTCTTCGCGCACCACGAAATCGGTGCAGTAACCCGGCTCGCCGCAGTAGCGCGGGGAAAGCGGAACCGGCGCGGCGAGAAGTTGCGGCTGCGGTTCCGCGGATGCAAACGGGAAGCCGCACATGAACACGGCGCCGAGATCGTCGCGCGACCACAGGTCCTCCAGCGGCGCCGGCGCGACATGATCGAGATAGGTAAGCGCGACGCCTGCCTCGTCCGCAACCCGGGCGAACAGCGTGCGCCAGTCCGCCGCCACGTCGGGCGTCACCGCATACATGCGCGCATTGACGATCAGCGCCATCAGGCGTAGCGCAACCGCTGCCCGATGCCGAGCCGGGCCGCCTTTTCCAGCATGGCATGGCCGAGCGCGATGTCGGACAGCGACAGGCCGCGATGCCAGAACAGGATGGTTTCGGCGTCGTTTTCGCGGCCGGGTTTCAGGCCGGCAACGACTTCACCCATCTCGGCATGCAGCGTCGCTTCCGACAGCTTCCCGGCCTCGACATGCGCCCGCAAGGCCCCGAACGGCCCGCTTCTGCACTGACCCCAGTCGTCGACCACAAGCTTCGACATGATGTCGGTCAGCGACAATTCGACCGCGCTCATGGTGCCGTAGGGCACGACGAAGGCTCCGGGCTTGATCCAGTCCGTCTTCAGCATCGGCGCCGGTTCGTTCAGCCGCGAGGCTTCGACCACGATGTCGGCGCCGGACACACAGGATTCCCAGTCCTCGGTCGCAAACACCGGCTTCCCGAGATCCCGGGACAGCCGCGCGGCAAAGGCCTCGCGGCTCTCAGGCCGGCGCGAATGCACCCGGATCTCGTCGAAGCCGAACAGCCGGTCGAGCAGCCGCACATTCCAGTAGGCGGTCCCGCGCGCGCCGATATGGCCGAGCACCCGCGATCCCTTGCGCGCGAGATACTTTGCGCCGATCGCGGTGATGGCGCCGGTGCGCATGTCGGTCAGGTGGCTGCCATCGATGATCGCCTTCGGCACGCCGTTCTTCGGGTCCATCAACAGCAGCAGCCCGACTTCGGACGGCAGCCCTTCCTTGTAATTGTCGACGAAGTCGCTGATCACCTTCACGCCGGCGAAATTGATCGGCTCGCGAAACGCGCCGCGCAGCACGTTGAAGTGGCCGTTGCCACCGGCATTCGGCACCAGATGCATGCGCGGTTCGATCACCGCCTCGCGGCGGCCCTGCGCGGCCAGGCCCTGCTCGACCGCGGCCAGGATTTCATCGTCGGTCAGCGCCAATGACGCGACATCGAGCGCGTTCAGATAGTGCAGATAGATCGGCTCCATGTCGGTTCGGAGCCGCTTACTGCGCCGGCTTGATATCGGCGTCGCGGATGACCTTGCCCCAGCGCGCAGTATCAGCCGCGATCAGCGCCGCAAGTTCCGCCGGCGTGCTGCCGACCGGCTGCGCGCCGAGGGTCTGCAGCGTCGCCTTCGCGCCGGGCGCGCCGATCGCCTGCACCACGCCATCGCGCAGCTTCGCGATCACGGGTTGCGGCGTGCCGGCCGGCGCCATCAGCGCATACAAGGAGACCGCTTCGAACCCCGGCATGTCCGCGGCCTCCGCGATCGTCGGCACATCGGGAAGCGCCGCATTGCGGGCCTTGCTGGCAACGCCGAGCGCGCGCAGCTTGCCGCTGTCAATCAGCGGCTTCGCCGTCGAAACCTGTGCGAACATCGCGGTGACTTCGCCGCGCATCACATCGGTCAGGCCCGGCATGATGCCGCGATAGCCGATCTGGCGCATTGGGATGCCGGCATTGCGTGCGAACAATTCGGCCGCGAGATGCGCGATCGAGCCGGCGCCGGGCGTCGCGTAGGTCAGGTTCGCATCCGGCTTTTTGCCGAGCGCGATCAGATCCTTCACCGACTTCACCGGAGAATCTGCACCGACCACGAGTACATTCTCGACATTGGCGATCTGCGTGATCGGCGCGAATTGATCCATCTTGTACGGCAGATCCGGCATCAGCGACGGATTGACCGCGGCATTGCCGACCGGAACCAGCGCCAGCGTGTAGCCGTCAGATTCCGCCTTGGCGACCGCCGCCATCGCGATATTGCCGTTGGCGCCGGTGCGATTCTCCACCACCACCGGCTGCTTCCACACCTGACTGAGATGCTCGCCGAGCGTCCGCGCCAGCAGATCGGGTGCGCCGCCCGCCGCAAAACCGAGAATCAGGCGGATCGGCTTCGAGGGATAATCGTCCGCCGCCATGGCGGAACTTGCCGATGCAACCAGGGTGAGAGCCGCCGCAAAAACGCGCGCACCGAATGTCATTGATTATTCGTCCGTCTCGTGGATACCCGCACGGCCGGACTGTAGACCCTCG
>JAEZBA010000498.1 GCA_023430245.1 Pseudomonadota bacterium | reverse complement strand
GTTGAGCGCGACGATGCCGCCGAATGCCGATGCGGGATCGCAGGCCAGCGCCTTGCTGTAGGCGTCGCCGAGGGTCGCGGCTTCGGCGACGCCGCAGGGATTGGCGTGCTTGACGATGACGCAAGCTGCGGTGCGCGCGGGATCGAACTCCGCCACGCATTCATAGGCCGCATCCGTATCGTTGATGTTGTTGTAGGAGAGCTGCTTGCCCTGCACCTGCCTTGCGGTGGCGACGCCCGGGCGCTGTTCGGGCGAGCGGTAGAAGGCCGCATTCTGATGCGGGTTCTCGCCATAGCGCAGTGCTTCCGCCAGCTTGCCGCCAAATGCGCGATAGGTGGGAGCGCTGTCGTCGAGCTGCGCGGCGAACCAGATGGAGATCGCCGCGTCATAGGCCGCGGTGCGGGCATAGGCCTTGGCCGCAAGCCTGCGGCGGAAGTCGAGCGTGGTGCCGCCCGCGTTCAATGCGTCGAGCAGCGGGGCGTAGTCCTCCGCATCGACGATGACCGCGACATCGTCATGGTTCTTGGCCGCGGCACGGATCATCGCCGGCCCGCCGATATCGATATTCTCGATGCAATCCTCGAAGCTCGCGCCCTTCGCGACGGTCGCTTCGAACGGATACAGGCTAACCACCAGGAGATCGATCGGCTTGATGTCGTAGGCCATCATCGCGCCGGCATGCTCGGCGTTGCCGCGAATGGCAAGAAGTCCGCCATGCACCTTGGGATGCAGGGTCTTGACCCGGCCATCCATCATTTCGGGAAAGCCGGTC
The DNA here is from genome assembly GCA_023430245.1 of Pseudomonadota bacterium. Taxonomy (GTDB): domain Bacteria; phylum Pseudomonadota; class Alphaproteobacteria; order Rhizobiales; family Xanthobacteraceae; genus Pseudorhodoplanes. The sequence continues at coordinate 5,369 of JAEZBA010000498.1, read as the reverse complement.
AGCTGCGAGACATCGGTCACCGCAAGCCCGGCATCGGCGATCGCTTTCGCGGTGCCGCCGGTGGAGACCAGTTCGACGCCGGCCGCGGCCAGCGCGCGCGCGAAATCGATCAGGCCGGTCTTGTCGGATACGGAAATCAGCGCGCGTTCGATACGGCGCGGGGAAGTGGACATAGTCATGGCCTGTGCTCAATGTCTCCGTTCGTCCCCGCGCAAGCGGGAACCCAGGAGCGGCTTGTTCGGTGTTTGATGCTCTGGGTCCCCGCTTTCGCGGGGACGAGCGGAGGATAGATCAAGGCGGGCGGCAATCCTACAACGGCAGTTCCGGCTCGTCCTGCGGCTTCTTGCGTCCGCCGCTGTCGCTCTTCTTCGGCGCCGGCTGGCGCGGCGTATGGGTGAAGGTCCAGTGCACCCGCGGCACCTGCCGGGCGCGGCCATGGATCACCAGCTGCACGGTCCGCCGCGGCCCCTCGGAGCCGCCGAGATAGACGCTCTCCTCGAGCTCGACCCGGTCCTCGTGGCTGTCGAAGGTCCACACATCCTTGTTCGGCAGCACCAGCATCGCGCCGTATCCGTCCGACCGCCGGCTCGCCTTCTCCGCCGGATGGAGATGAAAGCGCACCGCGAACTCGTCGAGCGCGCCGAGCGGCAGGATCTCGCCATGCGTCGGCATGAACACGTCCTCGCCTTCCAGCTTGTTGCCGCCGGCGGTCAGCATCACCGCGCGCTGATGGATGATGCCGTAGCGGCCATAGCCGTCATGCGAGGCGCGCAGGATCAGCGAATCGCCGTGCTCGTTGCGGCCCACCGAGACCCGCGACGGACCGTCGATGATCGGCACGCCGATCAGCTCCCGGAATGCGCCTTCCTCGCGGAAGGTGCACGACGACGCATTGTTGAACGTCACGGTGGAATGCGCCGGCGTGGCGCGCGCGACCTGCCGCCAGCTCTCCTTGTTGATCGCGGGCACGCCGCAATTGACCACGATGCGATGGCCGCCGGCGCAGAATTCGAACGCCAGACAGCCGGCATGCGCTTCCTGGCTCATCGCCATCGGCGGCGGCGTGCCGGTATCCATCAGCACCAGCAGATTGCCCTGCTTCAGGCGCTGGTAGCCGGAATGCGATGCGTTCGAGATCGGTTCGCCGCGCACGTCGTCATAGGCGAGGATGGTGGCGATCAGGTCCGGCGCGGTCGGTCCCATGCCGTTGAACAATGCGAAGTTGCCGTCGTCGTGCCGGAAGAAGCGCAGCATCGGCATCATCCGGTCGATCGCGTTCAGCAGTTGCGGCGGCGGCGGCATGTTGCGGCTGGCAAAGGCCTGTTTCAGCGGCAGCAGGTCGAGCAGCAGTTCGATGATGACGCCGGGATTGCGGCTGATATGCCCGCCATCGGGCAGCACCTGCTGGTCGAGTTCGTCGCCCAGCCGCTTGGTCACCGCCGCGATATGCCGCTCCTGGCTCGCCATGCACAGCGTTGCGTAGGTCAGCGCAATGGTGACCTGCAGATGCGGTGCGCCGTCGCGGGCCTCGGCCGCGTTGTGACGCAGGAACCGGACCTGCCGCGTCAGGCTGCGCATGAACCGCCGGTAGAACGCGGCATCGACATCCTGCAGTATCAGCGGCGCCTGGCTCACCCAGGAGATCACGCGCCGCGCCAGCACATCGGCGCGCCAGGCGAGCGGATGCCATGAGCCCTGCAGCGTGATCCATTCATCCACCAGCGCGCGCGCATTGGCGCGCGTGATTGCGGAATCCGCGGCGCGCAGATGGCGCAGCCAGCCGAAGCCGCATAATTCGGTGGCCCATTCTTCCGACGGCGGATTGAACTCGAACGGCGAGCGGCCGTCGCAGATCACCACCTTGCCGGCAAAGGCGAAGCGGCCGGAATAGATCTCACTGGCGCGGGTGCCGTCTGCGGTCCGCAGGTCCTGCGGCGCAAGCAGCAACCGGTCGGACTTGCGCGGGATCAGGCGCCACGGCATCAGCGGCAGATTGTTGACGCGGCCGCTTGCCCGGCGCAGCCCACGGCGCATCAGGATCAAGGACAGCCTGGTCCGCTCACCGACCGTTACCCCCGCCATACCCCGCTCTGGCTCCCCGTTTCCGCAGCAGGCCGATCAGCGGCCCGCGCTCTTGTACCTCACGCAGCCCAATCCGTGCAGCATTGCGATCGCAGGTGCGGCGCTGAGGATGGGGCAGGGGCCGATCCTAGCCTTGGCTGGCTGATTCTGCGTCCCCCAATCGGCTGCGATCTGGACGCGGAAAATGCGGCGGGCACGAGGCGCAACGGCCGCGTCACAATCGTTAACGGGTTGATCTGCCGAGTATTTTAGTCGGTACACCCCGCTTCATCTTCTCCCCTCCCCGCCGCTTCGCGGGGGGAGGGAAATGAGAGAGGCGCGCGTGTTGCGACCTAGCGCCCCCAGGGACCGCCGGGACGCGGACCACCGCGGCCGGCGCCGCCCCAGGGCCCTGCGCCCGATGTCGGCACGCTGCCGCGTGCGCGCGGCTCGGCGCCGGCATAATTGCCTCCGCCGACCGAATAGCCGCCACCACCACCGCCACCGAAGCCACCCTGGCCCATCTGCTGCGCCAGTTGCTGAAGCGCGGCGATCCGGTTTTCGGTCGCCGGATGGGTCGAGAACAGATTGTCCATCCGCTCGCCGGACAGCGGGTTGATGATGAACATATGCGCCATGCCCGGATCGCGCTCGGCGCGCTCGTTCGGGATCGCGTGCGCCGCGTTCGAAATCTTCGCCAGCGCCGACGCGAGCCAGACCGGCTGGCCGCAGATCTCCGCGCCGAGCTTGTCGGCGGAATATTCCCGCGTGCGGCTGATCGCCATCTGCACCAGCATCGCCGCCAGCGGCGCCAGGATCACCATTGCCAGCGTGCCGATGATGCCCATGCCGCCGTTGCTGTTGCGGTTGCCGAAGAACATGCCGAACTGCGCCAGCATCGAGATCGCGCCGGCGAAGGTCGCGGTGATCGTCATGATTAGCGTGTCGTGGTTCTTGATATGCGCCAGCTCATGCGCGACCACGCCGGCGACTTCCTCGCGCGACAGCCGCTCGAGCAGGCCGGTGGTGACGGCGACCGCGGCGTTTTGCGGATTGCGGCCGGTGGCGAACGCGTTCGGCTGCGCCTCGTCCATCATGTAGACCTTCGGCATCGGCATCTGCGCCCGCGCCGCCAGCTCCGCCACCATGTTGTAGAGGTCCGGTGCCGTGCGCGCGTCGACCTCCTGCGCGCCGGCCATGGACAGGACCATCTTGTCCGAATTCCAGTAGGTGAAGATGTTCATGCCGGCCGCGACCACCAGCGCGATCATCGCGCCGCCGGCACCGCCGATCAGATAGCCGACACCCATGAACAGGGCCGTCAGGCCTGCCAGCAACATGGCTGTCTTGACGTAATTCATATGCTCCCTCCAAACCGGGGGGCGCGCGGCTCCGCGCGATGTCCCGGCCGCGACAAAGGATGGGAGCGGCGAAAGGTTCCTGCAAGGCCACGCGTCACTGGGACGCTGGCTTCGACCGAGGAGCCTGCGGTATTTGGTTACACAACCGCAGATTGCGGTTGCGACTCGGAGCGGCATATGGTCCTATAGGATCATGTTCCTTCAATCGAGACTATTGTCCGGGCCGCCCGTGGCCGTGCTGGTTGGGCTGGTGTTTGCCGCAGGTTTTGCGGCGGGCGCGGCGCTGCAGGCGCGGGTGCCTGCAGTTACGGCGCGTGCGGCGGATGCCGCGCCGATCGAGCAGCGGCGCCCGGAGGCGCCAGCGCCCTCTTCACTTCAGGAGTTGCGAGTCGCTGCCGGCGGCCATCCGGCCGAGGTGCTGCGGGTCAATGACGGCGACACCTTCGAGGCGCGGGTCCATGTCTGGCCCGGGATGCAGGTGACCACCAAGGTGCGGCTGCGCGGCATCGACGCCGCCGAATTCCGCGCTCAATGCGCCGAGGAATATCGCCTCGCAACGGCCTCGCGCGATGCGCTGGCGCGCATGCTGGCGGAAGGCGGCGTCACCATCGGCCGCATCGACTTCGACAAGTATGGTGGGCGCGTGGTCGCGAGCGCCGCCACGCGCAACACGCCGGATGTGTCTGACGCGCTGCTGAAGACGGGCTTGGTTCGCGCGTATGATGGCGGGCGCAGGGACGGGTGGTGTGGGGGATGATGGCGGCGCTACAGGCTGCAACTCCGTAACTGACCGGCATGCTAGCGTCGGCCCGACAAGTGGCTTGGTGACGAATTCGCCGAGCCAGCCTTCCATGATCATTCGATTGAAGTCGGGTCTTTGGCAAATGGTGCGAGGGCTTCCTGAAAAGACAAGTACCTTCCTCGTTTCGTTCCTGTTGTGTCTTGCTTGGGTAATCGCGGATTCGCACAAGCCTTCATCGGCTGCTTTCGCCCGGAAGGAGCCGAACCATCACGCAATGATCGCTGTGTCGAATAGACCCTTCCCGGTTGTTCGAGTGAGACTCGGTGATATTGACCTCGCCATTCCCGCCGAGTGGGTCAAAACTAGGATGGTTTCGATTCGCGAGGGCTCCTCCGCGTTCGTGCTCTTTCCGAACATAGATTCTGCTCGATTGGAAAAGCTCTCGAACGTCAAGTTGCCGCCGATCATTTCGCTCGGATTTGCACGCAGCGCTTCCGGATTGCCCGAGCAAAACCTGAAACGTCTGCACCAAGAATTGACCAAGTTGTCACCCGAAGGCGACACGAGCTATCTGGAGTGGGGCTTCCGAAAGTGGAAGCCGCGCGAATATCTCCAGATCACCGACCGCAATTCAAGGCCTCTGGACCAGCCCCTCCTTGTTTCCTGTACGGCCTCATATCGACCCAATCGTGCACCCGGTGAACAAACGTGTCGCGTCCAGTTTTATTGGACCTCCAGCGTATCCGTTCGGTACGACTTTTACGATTCCGAGATTCCGAAGCCGGATTGGGTCAGCGCGGATCAGGAGGTTTTGAAGTTTCTGCACTTTTTGGACGCGCATCAGAGTTTGTCCGATGCAAAGCCATAGTGGCGCGCGAAATCGTCCATTTATAATCTTGCTCAGATAGCGATGGGTCCCGGTTCTGCAGCGCGGTACTTCGCACCGTGCCGCGCACGGGACACGAGAACACATTACCCTTGACATTCTCGTCACAATAGGATTATATTCATTTCATCCCGCCTCGTCCAAGGGGCGTCTGATCAGCGTCATGAGACGCGGGGCGGGATGCGGTGGCCGTTGCGGGGCGCAAGACGTGCGTTCTGCAGCGGAAGGTTCAAGCCGCGTCCCGCCGTGCTAGCTGCCGGCGTTTCGGTGGAGGAACGTCCACTGGGGACGATGGAGCAGACCTTCAAACACCACGCGC
>JAEZBA010000489.1 GCA_023430245.1 Pseudomonadota bacterium | reverse complement strand
TGAGACAGGGGCAAAATAGGCAAGTGGCGCGAGCAGCGCATGCGACAAGGTCGGCAGTGTTCCGAGCGCAATGGTGGCGACCAGCGCAACGCCGATCAGCGAACCGATATAGGGAATGAAATTCAGCACGCCCGCGAGCACGCCCCAGAGAACCGGATTGGGAATGCCGACCGCCCAGAGCGCCAGGCCGACGCAGATGCCGAGTCCGGCATTGATCAACGTGATGGTGCCGAGATAGCGCGACAATTCCCGTTCGATATCCAGCGCGATGCCGAGCGCTTTCTTCTTGTCGCTGAAGGTCGGCATCGCGCGCACGATCTTGGCGTAGAACAGATCGCCGGACGACAACAGGAACAACAGCAGCACCAGCGCGAAGATCCCGCGCGCGGCCGCGTCCGGGGCATTCGCCGCCACTGACGACAACAATCCGGGCTGGGCCATCTCGACTTTTTGCACTTCGGATGGACCCGGCGTGTCCGTCTTGCCGAGGCTTTCGATTTTCTCGGTCACCGCCTGGATGTTTTCGCTGGTGGTGCGGAAATCGATCAGCTTGACTTCGATTTCGTTGGCGATCCGGGGCAGATCCGTCAGCAGTGCGCTCAGGGGTGCGCTGAGAAAGTAGAATCCGAGACCAGCGGCGCCGAGCACGGACAGCACCAGCGTGAGGGAGGTGAGAAATTCCGGAATTCCACGCCGCGCGAGATAGCGAACGACCGGCCGCAGGATCAGCGCCAGCATGAACGCGAACAGCACCGGCAGAAGAAACGCTCTCGCGTATCCCAGCGCACCCAGGAGGGCCAACAAGAACAGGCCGATGACGGCCCATCCATACGAGACGCGACTACGCTGGGACACGTCGACCGCAGCCTCGCTGCCGGCGGGGAGGCCATTCGGCATCAGGTGAGACTGTCAGCCGGTCGCAGCTCAATCGAAGGGCGTCGCATGTCCGTGCGGCTCTCGTTACCGGAGTCCGAAAAACGCCAGCACGGCGAGGACAACCACCACCAGCCCGACCAGATAAATGATATTGTTCATGGTACCGCTCCTTTGGTTTCAATCGGTCAACAAAGCCCTCCCTGTCGAAAAGTTCCCGTGACGCACAGGCGATGGTCTGCGGCGGTCATGCAAGCGCAGCAGCAAATTCTGCGGCCATCCTGCTGCCGGCGCGTCAAGCGTTGTCGTGTTGCGGCATGTTCGCTCGAGTGAGCGCTTATCGCGCTGCTTTCCGATCCGCCATATGCGCGAGATAGGCGATCACCGCATCGATATCGCGGTCGCTCATCTGGTCCGCAGCGAAGCCCGGCATGATCTGCGCCGGCCAGCTGCGCACCGCTTTCGGATCGCGGATCAGCGCGTGCAATCCGGCATGCGTCATGTAGGCGGTGGGACTCATCGGCCGGTTCAGGTCGGGGCCGACATCGCTGGAGCCCGCGCCGTCGAGCATATGGCAGGGCAGGCACTGGGTGATGAACAGCGCTTGCCCGGCGCGCGCGTCATGCGCTGCCGGCAAGGCGGGGTCGACGGCAAGCTGCGGCCAGCGCGCCAGCGGCGACAACTGGCTTTCAAGCCTGGCGAGCTGATAGGGCCATTGCTCGCTGCTGATGGTGTTCGCGATAGCGCCGGTCCAGACAATGTAGAACGGCCCCGCACTCGATGGCTTGCCGGGAAGCGGCGGCCACGGCGCGCCCGCGGGTTCGATCGCGAGCCAGGCGATCGGCTTTGCCGGATCGGTGTTCATCACCAAATCGAGCGGGAGGTGCGCGGCGAAGCCGTCGACTGCGACGGACTCGATGACGCTGCCCTCCGGCGCGCGAAACTGGGCCAGCAATTTCGCCAGCGGAATCGCGCGAAACCGCATCGGCTTTCCGTATGCGATGTCCGCAGGGATATCGATGTCCGTCACATCCGGCCGCGCCAGCAGCGCATCGCGCGAGAAGGTGCGGGTCTCATCGCCGATGGTGACGGTGAGCACCGGATTTGCTGCAGCGTTCGACGTTCCCGGCGACAGCATCATTGCGACGATGAACGGACCAGCGATTCGTCTGGCCCATTGCGGGATGATCATCGGGAGGTCTCGCGTAGCTGCGCTTGCATGCGACGCTACCGTAAACCGGGCGTGCGGAACAGGCAGCCACCGAGGGTGTCGAGACCTGGATGCCCGCGGCCGGCGCGGGCACAATCCCTTAAAGCGAGCGTGTCGCCGTCACGCCGCCCTGGCGCGGCGGGGCTGAGCCGCCACCGCGCGCTTGCGCGGCGCATCGGCGAAATGCTCATCGAGATCGGCGTCGGCCCGGCCGAACCGCCAGCCGCGGACACGCTCGTCCCAGTCGAGCGCGCAATGTTCGCAGCGGCCGTCATGGACCCGGACCTCGGCCAGCGTGAGTTCGACGCCGCAGCCATCCATGGCCACGACACCGGTGCAGACAAATCGGCCAGCATTTTTCATGGCGGAACCCGAAACCCGAACGAATCACTTCACGCCTTGAGTCTAGCCGGAATTGTGAACGAAAAGGGTACGGATTCGCCTTTTTCCCCGGCGGCTGGAGACGGGTTCCGCCGTCTTCGGAACGCTACTCCTCGATCTTGAAGCCGGTCGCCTTCACCACCGGGGTCCATTTGTCGATGTCGGCCTTGAGCCGCTTGACGAAGTCGCCCTGCGAGCCGCCGGCCGGGATATAGGCGAGTTGCGTCAGCCGATCGCGGATCGCGGGTGCGGTCAG
>JAEZBA010000684.1 GCA_023430245.1 Pseudomonadota bacterium | reverse complement strand
CTCTGATCTGGCGTCATCGCCACGACTTAAGAATGACTTGCGCGGTGGCCAACATCGCGCAAGTCCTCATTCCCGGCGGCACGGTCCGCGCTCTAACGGTGGCTTGATTCCCATGGCGAAGATCAAGGTGAAGAACCCCGTCGTCGAAATGGACGGCGACGAGATGACACGCATCATCTGGCAGCTCATCAAGGACAAGCTGATCCATCCTTATCTCGATCTCGACCTGATCTATTACGATCTCAGCGTCGAGAACCGCGACGCCACCAACGATCAGGTGACAATCGACGCCGCCAACAAGACCAAAGAGGTTGGCGTCGCCGTCAAATGCGCCACCATCACGCCGGACGAAGGCCGCGTGAAAGAATTCGGCCTGAAGGAAATGTGGCGGTCGCCGAACGGCACCATCCGCAACATTCTCGGCGGCACCATCTTCCGCGAACCGATCATCTGCAAGAACGTACCGCGGCTCGTGCCGGGCTGGACGCAGCCGATCATCATCGGCCGCCACGCCTATGGCGACCAATACCGCGCCACCGACTTCAAGTTTCCGACAGCGGGCACGTTGACCATCAAGTTCGAAGGCGACGACGGCCAGGTGATCGAGAAGGAAGTGTTCAAGGCGCCGGGCTCCGGCGTCACCATGGCGATGTACAATCTCGACGATTCGATCCGCGACTTCGCCTATGCCTCGTTCAACTACGGCCTGTCGCGCAATTATTCGGTTTATCTGTCGACCAAGAACACCATCCTGAAGCAATATGACGGCCGCTTCATGGAGCTGTTTCAGGAAATCTTCGACAAGGAGTTCAAGGCCGAGTTCGACAAGCGCGGCATCGTCTATCAGCACCGCCTGATCGACGACATGGTGGCCTCGGCGCTGAAATGGTCCGGCGGTTACGTCTGGGCCTGCAAGAATTACGACGGCGACGTCCAGTCCGACACGGTGGCGCAGGGCTTCGGCTCGCTCGGCCTGATGACATCGGTGCTGATGACGCCGGACGGCAAGGTGGTGGAAGCCGAAGCCGCGCATGGCACGGTGACGCGCCATTATCGCGAGCATCAGAAGGGCAACGAGACATCGACCAATTCGATCGCCTCGATCTTCGCCTGGACCCGCGGCCTCGCCCATCGTGCGAAGCTCGACAACAATGCGGCGCTGGCCAAGTTCGCAACCACGCTGGAGAAGGTCTGCATCGATACGGTCGAGTCCGGGTTCATGACCAAGGATCTCGCGCTTCTCGTCGGCCCCGAACAGCGGTGGCTGTCGACCACCGGCTTCCTCGACAAGATCGACGAGAACCTGAAGAAGGCGATGGCGTAAGCCCGTAGGGAAAAGGCCCATGGGGACAGCGGCATAGATTGAACGGCGTGGCAGCAGCCACGCCCCTTTTCCGTCCCGATCTCAGGCGAGATGATGCGCATTGATAGGAATGCCGCATGCGCCATCGGATCGTTCTGCTTGTTCTCCTCGTCATTGCCGCGGCCATTTACCTCCTGAACGCAAGCTGGCTCGCGCCCGCGCAAAGCGGCAAGGCGGTCTTTCTCGCGCATCGCGGCGTCCACCAGACCTACCATCGCGACAATCTGAAAAACGACACCTGCACCGCCACGCGGATCGATGCTCCCGCGCATTCCTATCTGGAAAACACGCTGCCCTCGATGGATGCAGCGTTTCGTTCCGGCGCGGATATTGTCGAGTTCGATATCCACCCAACCACCGACGGGCATTTTGCGGTGTTTCACGATTGGACACTGGATTGCCGCACCGAAGGCAGCGGCGTTACGCGGCACAAGAGCCTTGCCGAACTCAAGCAACTCGATATTGGCTACGGTTACACGGCTGACGGCGGACAAACATTCCCGTTTCGCGGCAAGGGAATCGGTCTGATGCCATCGCTCGATGATGTGCTGCAGCGTTTTCCCGACAGACGTTTCCTGATCAACATCAAGAGCAACGATCCCGAGGAGGGCAAGCAACTTGCCACGCGCCTCGCCCGCTTGCCGGACGCTCAGTTGAAGCGACTGATGGCCTATGGCGGCGACAGGCCGATTTCGGAATTGCGGGCGCGGCTTCCGGCAATGGTCGTGATGTCGAAACAATCGCTGATGGCTTGCGGCCTTCGCTACCTTGCTCTGGGCTGGTCGAATTACGTGCCAAAATCCTGCGCACGAAGCATTCTGCTGGTACCTGCCAATATTGCGCCATGGATATGGGGCTGGCCCGACCGCCTGATCGCGCGAATGGAGCGCGTCGGCACCGCGGTCTTTGTCATTGGGAACATGGACGGCACCGACGGTACAACGGGCATCGACACTCCGGAGCAGTTCCGGAGGCTACCGCAGCGTCGCAATCTTGGCATCTGGACCAACCGCATCGAAGCGCTCGCGCCGCCGGCAGCAGCGGCTCGTGAACGTCCGGGATTACCGTGATCTGAGGCTTCGATCGCTCCGGCCCGCCCTCATTCGGCTGGCGCGTCGCTCGTCTTTGCGGCGGCCTTCTCCTCCTTGCGCGCTTTCTTCGCCGCGCGTCGCACGGCGACGACCTCGAGGTTGCGGATATCGGCGATGCGGCGATCGGCGACCTCTTCGGGGAAATCCAGATTCTCCAGCAGGCGTCCGGCGAGTTGCAGACTGGCCTCCACCGCTTCGGGAATTGCATCGGCCGCGCCAAGCTTCGTCAATTGCGCCGCATGCTCGGCATCCTTGGCGCGCGCCAAAACCACGGCTTTCGGCCGCAGTTTGATGATCTCGGCCACCATGCGTTCGGTGGCTTCCGCGCTGCCGAGCGTGACAATGAACGCCCGCGCCTTCCTGATGCCGGCATGATGCAAAATCTCATGCCGGCTGGCATCGCCGAAATAGACCGGCCGGTTCTTGTCGCGCTGCTCGGTCACCAGCGCGCCGTTGGTATCGAAGGCGATCCACGGCACATTCTCGCTGTCGAGAACGCGGGCGATCGTCTGTCCGACGCGCCCGAAGCCGCCGATCACGACATGGTCACGCAATTCGGCCATGCTCGCGTCCGGCGCATGGTGTTCGTGATCCATCGTATCGAGCCGGTCGGCGACACGGCGCGCGATCTTGGCGAGACCCGGCGTCAGCATCATGCTCAGGCCCGCGACCGCGACCGCCGAAGTGGCGATCTGCGGATCGAGCAGTCCCTTGCCGCTGGCCAGCCCGATTACGATGAAGGCGAATTCGCCGCCCTGCGCCAGCAGCAGGGCAACCTCGGCCGCGACCGGCCGCGCCACGCTGAACAATCGCGCGGCGAAATACAGTACGCTCGCCTTGACAACGATCAGACCGACAAGCGCCAGCAGGATCCAGCCGATATGTTGCCATACCACCCGGAGGTCGATCACCATGCCGACGGTGACGAAGAAGATGCCGAGCAGCAGGCCTTTGAACGGATCGAGATCGACTTCGATCTGATGGCGATATTCGCTGTCGCTCAGCAGCAGGCCGGCAAGGAACGCGCCCAGCGCCACGGAAAGACCGGACGCGCCGGTGGCCGACGAAATGCCGACGACGATGGTCAGCGAGATCGCCATGATCAATT
>JAEZBA010000681.1 GCA_023430245.1 Pseudomonadota bacterium | reverse complement strand
TCGTGCGCTGCGCCGTGACCAATGTGCCGATCCCGCTCGAGGAACTGAAATACTGGAGCGTGGACCTGCAGGAAGCCTATGCCTCGCCGCAGGCGGTTCTGCAGCGGCTGCAGGCCCGCTAACGCTTTAGTGCGTCCGGCAGCAATATTTCGAGCAGCGTGGCATCATCCGGGACCAGCGTGACCGGAATAGCGCTGGCGGCCGCGGCCAGTCTGCCTCGTGACCCGTCCTGCCCGGCCAGCCGGGCAATATCCTTTTCGGTCGTCACCGGAACGAGCCGTTCCGACTCGCAGCGAGCAAGGATGCTCGCGGCTTCCTCTTCAGAATATGGGTGATGGTCGGCGAAGTTCTGCCTGGCCGTTGCGTAGATCCCGGCTTCGGCGAGCGTCAGATAGAATTTTTCTGGATCGCCGATGCCGGCGAAGGCGAACGCCTTGCGTCCCGCGAGCGCATTGACGGCGTCGGCCGCCGGTGCGAGCCGCGCGCGCAGGACCGGCACGCCGCGGCTGCGGGCCAGCGCCGTCACGGGATCGGCGCCACTGCCGGCGCCGACGATGAGGATGGCCCGGACCATCGCCAGCTGTGTCGCGATCGGCGCGCGCAGCGGTCCGGCGGGGAAGACATGGGCATTGCCAAGACCCCTGCGGGCATCGACCACGGCGATCGAGAGCGTTTTGTGCAGCGATGGATTCTGCAACCCGTCATCCATCACGATCACGCTCGCGCCCGCCGCCTGGGCGAAGGCAGCCCCGGCCGGGCGGTCGCGCGACACGATGGTGGGCGCGGCTCGCGCCAGCAGCAGCGGTTCGTCGCCGACATCGGCGGCGCGATGTGACCGCAGATCGACCTGAACCGGTCCGGCGAGATTGCCGCCATAGCCGCGTGTCAGAAAAAACGGCGTTGCGCCCCGCTCAGCAAGCAGCGTCGCAATCGCAATCGCAGCCGGTGTCTTGCCAGTGCCGCCGAGGGTGAAGTTGCCGACACAGATGACCGGAATATCGGCCCGCCACCCGGCGCGGCGCATGCGCCAGCCGGCCACGGCGCCGTAAATCAGGCCAAATGGAGATAACAGCCATGCCGCGAGACCGGGTTTCTGCCACCAAAAGTCCGGCTCACGCATCGGAGGTCTGGTAGGCGAGCCGCAATTGCAGCAGATAGGGCTCAAGCTCGGCGAAAGTCTTGTCGAGCGCGCCGCCAAGGCGGTCGACGGTGCGACGAGCGGCGTCGCCGGCCGCCTTCCGGCTCGCCGGATCCTTCATGAGATCGCCGACGCGCATCGCCAGATGCCCGATATTCTCGACCTCTTCGGCGCCGCGCGCGGCGTCCAGTGCGGCATAGATGTCTTGAAAGTTCCAGACATTCGGTCCGTGCAGGATCGGCTTGCCGAGCTTGGCCGCCTCGATCGGATTTTGTCCGCCGTGCTCGACGATCGAGCCGCCTACAAACACCACATGGGCGAGCCGGTAGAGCAGGCCGAGTTCACCGATGGTGTCGGCCACGTAGATATCGGTCCGCACATCAGGCGTCACACCAGCCGAGCGCAGCATGGCACGCGAGCCTGTCGCCACGGCGCGATTGAGGATTTCGAGGCCACGCTCCGGATGACGCGGCGCGATGATCGTCAGCAAACGCGGTCTCGTCTTGCGGGCGCGGCGATGCGCTTCGATGATGGCGTCTTCCTCGCCCGGATGGGTTGAGGCGGCGACGAATACCTGGCGATCGGTGGCCGCGCGCTCCAATTCGGCGAGTTTAACCGCGTTCGCGGGCGGCGCCGGGACGTCGAGCTTGAGGTTGCCGGTCACCTGTACGGTCTGCATGCCGAGTTGCGAGAACCGTTCGGCATCGAGCGACGATTGCGCAAGGCACAGATCGAAGTTCTTGAGCAGCGCTTTGGCGGTGCGCCGCAACGAGCGCCAGCCCTTGAAGGATTGTTCCGACATGCGGCCATTGATCAGGACCAGCGGGATTTTTCGTCTCGCTGCGGCCACGATCAGGTTCGGCCACAGATCCTGTTCGATGAACAGGCCAAGATCGGGGCGCCAGTGGTGCAGGAAGCGGGTGACGAAGCGTGGCGCGTCAAGCGGGATGAATTGATGCAGCACATCGTCCGGCAGCCGCTGCTTTGCAACCTCGGCGGAAGTCACGGTGCCGGACGTCACCAGCACATGCACATCCTGCTTGCGCAGCCGCTCGATGAGCGGAAACACTGCGGTAAGCTCTCCGACGCTTGCGCCATGCAACCAGACCAGCGGACCGTCGGGCCGGGGCAATGTCGAGAGCCCGTGCCGCTCGCCCAGGCGCTCCCCGACCTCCTTGCCGCGGTTCAGGCGGCGCTTCAGCCACACATTGGCAAGAGGCGTCGCCGCCGACATTGCGCGGCGGTAAGCGCGCAATGTCATCGGCAACTTGTCAGCCACGCGGGTCAACCTCGATCTTGCCGTCGGCGATGGCATAAGCGTGTTCGGTCGCCGCGTTCAGCGCGGTCTCGAGCGCCAGCCGCGCCGCCTCGAGTTCGGCATCAGTCGCGTTGGCGCTGACGCGAATCGGATCTCCGACCACGCCCGCGATCAGACTGAAGGGTAGATTGACGGTGGAGCGATCCCAGTTGTCGAGCACCTTGCGGCGACTCGATGCGAGCGCGATCGGATAGATCGGGCGGCCGGAATCGCGCGCAAGGCGAATGATGCCGGCGCCGGCAATCCGGGACACTTTCGGTACGTCCGCCGTCAACGCCACGTTGTACCCCTCGGACAGTGCTTCCAGCATCTGGAAATAGGCGCTGACGCCACCCTTGCGATGGAAGCCGTTGCCATGATCGCCCGAGCCGCGAATTGTCTCAATACCCAGCCACTCCGCGGCGACCGCATTCATTTCACCGTCACGATGACGCGAAATCAGGGTTTTTCCCTTATAGCCTTCCTTCTTGATGAAAGGGGCCATGAAATGCTGGCCGTGCCACATCGCGATGATCACGGGCAGGTCCGCCCCGGCACGCTCATAGATATCGCCAGGCACCGTGACCGTTCGGCTCGTCAGATTGACGAAGCGCAGATATTCGGCGGCCAGCACGCCGATCGTCTTCTGAACCCAGCGTGCGCGCGCAAGACGCCGTGACGACAGCATACCGGGTTCCGCCTGTAACCGTCAGCGCGCGGTCGGGGACGGCATGTCGGGATCGAGCAGCCGGTGCAGATGCACGATGAAATATCGCATCTGTGCATTGTCCACGGTCTGCTGCGCCTTGGCCCGCCACGCCGCATAGGCGGTCGCATAATTCGGATAGAGGCCGACGATGTCGACCTTGCTGAGATCCTTGAATTCGGTGGCGTCGAGCTGCGCGAGTTCACCGCCCAGCACGAGATGCAGCAGCTGCTTTTGTGGAGCCTGATCGGACATGATGGTCTTCCTGAGGGTCAGGCGAATTGCTTGCGGCGCTTGCGCACCAGGTCCAGCATCGATGCGTGCCTGTCGCGTCCGGCCGCGAGGATCGCGCCGTGGACCGGGTCATGCAAGTTGTAGACCAGCGCTTCACCCGTCAAATTGGTCATTGCGCCGCCCGCTTCGTGCACCAAAAGGTCAGCGGCCGCAAGATCCCAATCGTAGGCATTGACCGAGGCAAAAGCGGCATCAATGCGCCCCTCGGCGACGCGGGTCATACGCAGCGCCAGCGAGTGAATTTTGGGCTCATGGATCGTCTCGGGGTCGAGGGTCGTGAGCCGTTCCAGCATCGATTTCGGGCCCGCGATCCGTGCGCCCGCAAGCGCGCTGCCGGCGGTGGTCGCGATCCGGCTTCCGTTGCGGGTTGCGCCTTCCCCCTGCGCGGCGAGGTACAACTCATCGTCCACCGGGGCATAGACCGCGGCCGCGACTGGCCGGCCCTTGTCCACAACGGCCGCGACGATCGACCAATCCTCCCGCCCCGCCAGATAGGACCGCGTACCGTCGATCGGATCGACGATGAACAGGCGCTCCGCGGACAGGCGCGTGCGGTCATCCTGGCTTTCTTCGGACAGCCAGCCGAAGCCCTCGCGCGACAACCGCGCGCGCAGGAATTCGTCGACCGCGATGTCGGCTTCCGAAACCGGCGAATCGTGTCCCTTGGTCCAGCTCCTGATCGAGCCGCGGAAATACTTCAGCGCAATCTGGCCGGCCTCGCGCACCGCAAGGCCGAGTTCGTCGGCAAGCGCCGCATGTCGGCTGCGCTGGTCAGTGGCCGGCAACCGTCAGGCCCTCCACACGCAAGGTCGGTGCATTGGTGACGAATTTGAAGGCAAGATCATTCGCAGGTGTCAATGTCCGGAAGATATCGAACAGATGACCGGCGATTGTCACCTCGCTGACCGGATAGGTCAGCTCTCCATTCTCGATCCAGAAACCGGCCGCACCGCGGCTGTAATCGCCGGTCACGAGATTGGTGCCCATGCCGATCAAATCGGTGACGTAGAATCCGGTGCCGGTCTCGGCGATCAGTTGCTCGGGCGACAGCGGGCCCGGCTCGAGATACAGGTTGCTCGGGGACGGCGCCGGCGGCGCCGAAACACCGCGCGAGGCATGGCCGGCGGTGGTCAACCCAAGTTCGCGCGCGGTGGCGCTGTCCAGAAACCACGATTGCAGGACGCCGTCCTCGATCAGATTCATACGCTGCACGGTCACACCCTCGCCGTCGAAGGGATGCGAACGCAATCCGCGCTTGCGCAGCGGGTCGTCGACGATCCGGATGCCCGGCGCGAACAGCCGCTCGCCGAGCTTGTCCTTCAGGAAGCTGGCCTTGCGCGCGATCGATACGCCGTTGGCAGCGCTCGCAAGGTGACTGATCAGCGTGCTCGAAAGGCGCGCATCGAAAATCACCGGGACGGTTTGTGTCTTCACCTTGCGCGGATTGAGCCTGCGCACGGCGCGTTCGCCGGCAGTACGGCCGATCGCTTCCGGCGCATCGAGGTCGCTGCCGTGCAAGGCCGAGGAATGGTCGTAGTCGCGCTCCATGCCGGTGCCTTCACCGGCAATCGCCATCATCGATACGCTCTGGCGCGATGCGAGATAGGAGCCATGGAAGCCGTCGCTGGTGACCAGCACCATGCCGCTGATCCCGCCAC
>JAEZBA010000474.1 GCA_023430245.1 Pseudomonadota bacterium | reverse complement strand
ATCGAAGACCTGGCGCAGCTCATCTACGACCTGAAGAACGTCAATCCCGCGGGTGACGTGTCGGTGAAGCTTGTGTCCGAGGTCGGCGTCGGCACGGTCGCGGCGGGCGTATCCAAGGCGCGCTCCGATCATGTGACCATCGCAGGCTATGAGGGCGGCACCGGCGCCTCCCCCCTGACCTCGATCAAGCATGCCGGCAGCCCGTGGGAAATCGGCCTTGCCGAAACCCACCAGACGCTGGTGGCAAACCGCTTGCGCGGCCGCATCACCGTGCAGGTCGATGGCGGCATCCGCACCGGACGCGACGTTGTGATCGGCGCGTTGCTCGGCGCGGACGAAATCGGCTTTGCCACAGCGCCCTTGATCGCAGCCGGCTGCATCATGATGCGCAAGTGCCACCTCAACACCTGCCCGGTCGGGGTCGCAACCCAAGACCCGGTGCTGCGCAAGCGTTTCACCGGCCAGCCCGAACACGTGATCAATTACTTCTTCTTCGTTGCCGAGGAAGTGCGCGAGATCATGGCCGAGATGGGCTTCCGCAGGTTCGACGAGATGATCGGCCAGCTGCAGATGCTCGATCAGCGTGCGGTGGTCGAACACTGGAAGGCCAAGGGGCTCGACTTCTCCAAGATGTTCACGAAGCCGGTCGCACCGGAAGGTGTGGCGGTGTTCAACTGCGAAAAGCAGGATCACAAGATCAGCGACATTCTCGACCGCAGGCTGATCGCGCAGGCGCGGCCCGCGCTCGATCGCGGCACACCGGTGACGATCAACGCCGAAATCCGCAACATCGACCGGTCAGCCGGCGCGATGCTGTCGGGCGAGGTCGCCAAGCGTTACGGCCATGAGGGTCTGCCCGACGACACCATCCATGTGTCGCTGACCGGTACATCCGGCCAGAGCTTCGGCGCCTGGCTGGCCAAGGGCGTCACCTTCGACCTGCAGGGCGAAGGCAACGACTATGTCGGCAAGGGCCTGTCGGGCGGCAAGATCATCGTCCGGCCGGCGGCCGATTCCGGCATCGTGCCGGAGGAGTCGATCATCGTGGGCAACACCGTGTTGTATGGCGCGATTTTCGGCGAATGCTATTTCCGCGGCGTTGCCGGCGAGCGCTTCGCCGTGCGCAATTCCGGTGCGGTCGCGGTCGTCGAGGGCGCCGGCGACCATTGCTGGGAATACATGACCGGCGGCATCGTCATCGTGCTCGGCGCGACCGGCCGCAACTTCGCAGCCGGCATGTCGGGCGGCATCGCCTACGTGCTCGACGAGGCCGGCGATTTCGAGAAGCTCTGCAACATGTCGATGGTCGATCTCGAGCCGGTTCCGGCGGAAGAAGAGGTCAACGCGCGCTTCTATCACTCGAAGCACGATCTCGAGACCGCGGGCCGCGTCGAGATCCTGACCGACATGACGCGCTTCGACGCCGAGCGCCTGCGCTATTATATCGGCCAGCATGCGAAGCTGACCGGATCGACCCGGGCGCAGGCGATCCTCGCGGACTGGAAGACTTATTGCGGCAAATTCCGCAAGGTGATGCCGCTCGAGTATCGCCGTGCGCTGAAGGAAATTCAGGCCGCGCAAGCGCTTGAGGCTGCGGAGTGAGACGCGTTATCGGAAAAGCCGGCCTTTTCCTGGTGCTATGCTGCATGGCGCCACTCTCAGCGCATGCGTGCCGCGGCTATCAATTCTGGTCAACAGGCGAAGACCCGAGCAAGCTCAAGCCGGGCGAGATCGTGGTGAAAGCAAAGCTGCTGGAAGTCTACAAGAGCGAGCAGCGTTTTGAGCACAGCATCATGGGCGTGCAATACGGCATGATCTATCATGTCGAGGTCTCCGGGATGCTAGGCGGCACCACTGGCATCGCGACGGCTGCGAACAGAGACGGCAATACAAGGATTTTCGTCCGACTCAAGCCCTCGATCTGTGAAGTCTATGTCCCTCGCAACTTTACGAAGGATACGCAGAAACTGCTGGTTCTGAAAAAAGACGATGACGGCGTCTATGACCTCGTTGGTGGCCAAGAGTAAGATACGACATGGGTAAGATTACGGGCTTCCTCGAGATCGAACGCGAGGATCGCGATTACGCTCCGGTCGAGGAGCGGATCAAGAATTATCGCGAATTCGTGCTGCCGCTTCCGGAGAACGAGACCCGCGACCAGGCCGCGCGCTGCATGGATTGCGGCATCCCCTATTGTCACAACGGATGTCCGGTCAATAACCAGATCCCGGACTGGAACGACCTGGTCTATCGCGGCAACTGGGAAGAGGCCGCGCGCAACCTGCTCTCGACCAACAATTTTCCGGAAGTCACCGGCCGCGTCTGTCCGGCGCCGTGCGAAGCATCCTGCACGCTCAATATCGAGGACGTGCCGGTCAACATAAAAACCATCGAATGCGCGATCGCCGACAAGGCGATCGAAAGCGGCTGGATCAAGCCCGAACCGGCGCAGCACAAGACCGGCAAGAAAGTTGCCGTGATCGGCTCGGGCCCCGCAGGCATGGCCGGCGCACAGCAGCTCGCGCGCGCCGGCCACGACGTTCATGTCTACGAG
>JAEZBA010000585.1 GCA_023430245.1 Pseudomonadota bacterium | reverse complement strand
GGACTCTATCGCCCACAGCGTGACGTCGCTGCTGGTTCAGGACTATCCCGGCCGCTTCTCCATCGTTCTGGTCGACGACAACAGCGAGGATGCGACAGCGTCGATTGCGGCATGTCTTCCCGAGCAGACCGGTTCACAGGTCGCGCTGACCATCCTGCGCGGCGAGCCCCTACCGGAGGGGTGGACCGGTAAATTGTGGGCCGTGCAGCAGGGGATCGCGGCGGCGACCCGGGACCGTCCGGACCTTCTGCTGCTCACCGATGCCGACATCGTCTATGCGCCGGAGATGCTACGCACGCTGGCGGCGCGCGCCGAGGCCGGCGGCTACGTCCTGACCTCGCTGATGGCGAAGCTGCGCTGCGAGAGCCTGGCCGAACGGGCCTTCATCCCGGCCTTCGTCTATTTCTTCCAGATGCTCTATCCGTTTTCCTGGGTGAACGACCCGAAGAACCCGATGGCCGCAGCCGCCGGCGGCTGCATGCTGATCCGCGCCGATGCGCTGGAGCGGGCGGGCGGGATCGCGGTGATCCGCGATGCGCTGATCGACGATTGCTCGCTGGCTGCGGTGATGAAAAAGCAGGGGCCGATCTGGCTCGGCCTGACCGATCGTGTCCGCAGCATCCGCGCCTCCGGGGCCGTGGCCGATATCCACGCCATGGTGTCGCGCTCGGCCTATGCCCAGCTCCGGTACTCGCCGGTGCTGCTCGGCCTGACCCTGGTCGGGATGGCTGTGACCTACTGGGCGCCCCCGCTCCTCGCCCTGTTCGGCCATGGAACCGCGCGGGCGCTGGGGCTCGCGGCCTGGGCCCTGATGGCAATCTCGTTTTGGCCAATGTTACGCTTTTATGGTCTAACCCCGCTCTGGGCACCCGCCCTGCCGGCCATTGCGACCGGCTACATGGCATTTACCTTCAGTTCCGCGCTCCAGCATATGCTCGGCAAGGGCGGACACTGGAAGGGGCGTTACCAGGCGAGAAAAGCCTGAAGAAAGGCATGATGGCTCAATCGGCAGATTTCCGGTCCGGCAAAGACCACCGCGACGAGAATTTCCCGGTCGCCTCCCGGCTGGTGAGCGCGCGGCACCGGCCGGTCATCATGGCCTTCTACGATTTCGCGCGTGCCGCCGACGATATCGCGGACCACCCGACGCTGCCCGCCGACGAGAAGCTTCGGGGGCTGGATCGGATGGAGGAAACGCTGACCGGTGCGAGCTCGGACGATGTCCTGGCGGTTCGGCTGCGCGAGCAGATCGCCGCGCGCAGGCTCTCTCCCCAGCACGGCCTCGATTTGCTGAAGGCGTTCCGTCAGGACGTAACCAAGACCCGCTACGCCGACTGGGACGAGCTGATCGCTTACTGCACCTATTCGGCGATGCCGGTGGGCCGCTTCGTTCTGGATGTCCATGGCGAGGACCGCGCGACCTGGGCATCCTCGGACGTGCTCTGCGCCGTGCTGCAGATCATCAATCACCTGCAGGATTGCGGTAAGGACTACCGGGCGCTCGACCGCGTCTATCTCCCGCAGGACTGCCTTCGCAGCCACGGCGCCACGACCGAAATGCTGGCGGAACCGAAATCGTCGCCCGCGCTGCTCCCCTGCCTGCACGACCTGGCGCACCGCACCGCCGTCTATTTCGATACGCAACCTCCGCTCACCCACGAGATCAAGGATACCCGCCTCGCCTGCGAAGTGGCCGCCATTGCCGCGCTCGCGCAACGGCTGCTGGGTGTGCTGCAAGGCGCCGACCCGCTGGCCGACAAGGTTCATCTCTCACGCGCAACGCTTGTCGGCGTCATGGCCGGCTCCGTCGCCAAAACCGTGGTGCGCCGGCTGCTGCCGCGCAGCACCCCGGTCACGCGCGCGCAGGATCTCCGCCCGTGACGACACCGTCCGTCTCAGCCGACGCCGAACAGCATGCCGGCGGCTCCTCGTTCTATCTGGCGATGCGGATTCTGCCGCGCGCCAAGCGCGAGGCGATGTTCGAAGTCTACAAATTCTGCCGCAAGGTCGATGACGTCGCCGATTCCCACGGGCCGCGCGACGCAAGACTCGCCGAACTCAACCGTTATCGCGACGATGTCGCCTCACTCTATGCCGGCAAGCCGTCCGAACGCATGGGCGGCTTCCTCGGACCGGTCCGCGACTTCGGCCTGCGGCGCGAGGATTTCCTCGCCATCATCGACGGCATGGAGATGGATGTCGTGTCCGACATCCGCGCACCCGACCTTGCAACCCTCGATCTGTATTGCGACCGGGTTGCGAGCGCTGTCGGCCGCCTGTCGGTGCGGATATTCGGCGTGCCGAACGATGCGGGGATCGACCTGTCGTACCATCTCGGACGCGCGTTGCAGCTCACCAACATCCTGCGCGACGTCGACGAAGACGCCGATATCGGCCGCCTCTATTTGCCGCGGGAATATCTGGACGCGGCCGGCATCCACGGCGACGATCCGCATGCGGTGATCGCGCATCCCAATCTCGGTCAGGCTTGCGCGCCGCTGATCGCGCGCGCCCGCGAACACTTTGCCAACGCACGCGCGATCATGGAGCGGCAACCGCGCGCCAGCGTAAAAGCGCCGCGCATCATGGCCGAAGCCTATGCGCCGATGCTCGACCGGCTGCAGGAGCGTGGCTTCGCGCCGCCGCGCTCGCGGATCCGGGTCGATCGTATCCGCCTGATCTGGGCGGTCGTCCGCTACGGCATCGTCTGATGATCAAACACGTTCACGTTGTCGGTGCCGGACTCGCCGGCCTTTCCGCAGCCGTGCGGCTGACGCTGGCCGGTGTCCCGGTCACCCTGCATGAAGCCACTCGGCAAGCCGGTGGCCGCTGCCGCTCTTATGACGACGCCGCCACCGGTATGCATATCGACAACGGCACGCACCTGCTGCTGTCGGGCAACCACGCGGCGGTCGACTATCTGAAGACGATCGGAGTCGTGCCGGATTTCGCGCCGGCGAATTTCCGCTTTGTTGACGGTGCGACTGGCGAAAGCTGGATCCTGAGGCTTGGCGATGGCAGCCTTCCGACCTGGATTTTTGACGCCGGCAGCCGTGGGCCCAAGACCTCCGTGCTCGACTATCTGAAGCTCTTGCCTCTGATGGTCAGTGGCACCGATCGGCCCTTGCGCGAGGTGCTGGACCGGGACAACGAACTCTACCGTCGCCTGCTTGACCCGCTTATGGTGGCGGCGCTGAATATCGACACGCCAAGCGGATCGTCACGGCTTGCGGCAAAGATCGCGCGCGAGACACTGATGCGCGGCGGACAGGCCTGCCGTCCGCTGGTGTTCGAGCGCGGCCTCAGCTCCGCTTTTGTCGAGCCCGCCTTGACGTTCCTGGCAAGCAAGGGCGTAGCTATCCATTTCGAGCACGAGCTGGAAGGCGTGTCGACGGCCGGTGACAGGGTCAGCGCGATCCGGTTCGGCGACGGCGAGATGGCGCTCGGTCCAGATCAAGCCGTTGTCCTCGCCGTCCCGGCCTATTCGGCCACCAACCTCGTGCCGGGCCTCGAGGCGCCGGACCAGTTCCGCGCCATCATCAACATTCATTACGATCTCGCACCGCCGGCCGGATCGCCGTTCATGACGGGGGTCATCAACCGCACGGTGGAGTGGGTTTTTGCCTTCAAACACCGCATTTCCGCGACGATCAGCCATGCCGACCGGCTGCTGACCCTGCCCCGGCAGGAGCTTGCCGAGACCGCATGGCTGGAAATCGCGGGCATCCTGGGGATGGACGCTGGCCTTCCGAAGTGGCAACTGGTCCGCGAACGCCGCGCGACCTTTGCCGCCACGCCTGAGCAGAATGCGCGCCGCCCCGCCGCGACAACGCGATGGAGCAACCTGATCCTGGCCGGCGACTGGACTGATACCGGACTGCCGGCGACGATCGAAGGCGCCATCCGGTCCGGCCAACGCGCCGCCGAAGTCCTGTCCAACCGATGACGCCTGAGAACAACGATACCCTCGCCCCTCTTACCCGCGACCTGCTCGAAGACTCGGTCTCGCGGGCCACCGACGCGCTGCTGCAGACACAGCGGCCCGACGGACATTGGGTGTTCGAGCTGGAGGCCGACGCCACCATCCCGGCCGAATATGTGCTGCTGCGTCATTATCTCGGCGAGCCGGTAGACGCCGAACTCGAGCGCAAGATCGCGGTCTATCTGCGCCGCATCCAGGGCAAGCACGACGGCTGGCCGCTATTCCACGAGGGCGACTTCGACATGAGCGCCAGCGTGAAAGCCTATTTCGCGCTGAAGATGATCGGCGATCAGCCGGATGCGGATCACATGCGCCGCGCCCGCGAGGCCATCCGCGCGCGTGGCGGTGCGTCGCACAGCAATGTATTCACCCGGGCGCTGCTCGCGCTCTATGGTGTGGTGAGCTGGCGCGCGGTACCGGTGATGCCGGTCGAAATTATGCTGCTGCCGCGCTGGTTTCCTTTTCATCTGACCAAGGTGTCGTACTGGGCGCGCACGGAGATCGTGCCGCTGCTCGTGCTCGGCGCGTTGAAGCCGCTGGCGCGAAACCCGAAGGGCGTCGCCATCGACGAACTGTTTCTGGAGCCGCCGCGATCGGTCGGCGGCGTGAAGAAGGCGCCGCATCAGAAATGGTCGTGGTTTCTGTTCTTCCGCGGTGTCGATGTGATGTTGCGCGCGACCGAGCCGCTGTTTCCAAAGTCGACCCGCAAGCGCGCGATCGACGCCGCCGTCGCCTTCGTGAAAGAGCGCCTGAACGGCGAGGACGGGCTCGGCGCGATCTACCCGGCAATGGCCAACAGCGTGATGATGTACGACGTGCTCGGCTATCCGGAGGATCATCCCGACCGCGCCGTCGCCCGGCTGTCGATCGACAAGCTCCTGGTGATCAAGGACGACGAGGCTTACTGCCAGCCCTGCGTCTCCCCGGTGTGGGACACCGCGCTGACCGCGCACGCAATGCTGGAATCCGGCAGTGAGCGGGCAAAAGCAGCGGCGAAAGCCGGCCTCGACTGGCTGAAGCCCTTGCAGGTGCTCGACGTGAAGGGCGACTGGGCCGAGGCGCGGCCGAATGTGCGACCGGGCGGCTGGGCATTTCAATACAACAACGCCTATTACCCGGATCTGGACGATACCGCGGTGGTCGTCATGGCGATGGACCGGGCCGAAGCGAACAGCAGCATCCGGACTTACGACCCGTCCATTGCGCGCGCACGCGAATGGCTGCTCGGTCTGCAGAGCAAGAATGGCGGCTGGGGCGCCTTCGACGCCGACAACAATTACAGCTACCTCAACAATATCCCGTTCTCGGATCACGGCGCCCTGCTCGATCCGCCGACCGAAGATGTGACGGCGCGCTGCATCTCGATGCTGGCGCAGCTTCCACCGGACGACGAGAGCCGCCGCGCCATCGCCGACGGCGTTGCCTATCTGCGAACCACCCAGTTGAAGGATGGCTCCTGGTATGGCCGCTGGGGGCTGAATTACATCTACGGCACCTGGTCGTGCCTCTGCGCGCTCAATGCCGCAGGCCTCGATACCAATGACGAGATGGTCGCGCGCGGGGCCGACTGGCTGCTCCGCATCCAGAACGCCGACGGCGGCTGGGGCGAGGACGGTGCGAGCTACAAACTCGACTATCAGGGCTACGAGCCGGCGCCGAGCACAGCCT
>JAEZBA010000554.1 GCA_023430245.1 Pseudomonadota bacterium | reverse complement strand
GGCCAACCAGTTCGACTGGTTGTCGGCGAGGAAGGCGTCATAGGCGAGAACCTGTGCCGGATCGCCTTCCGACTTGAAGACGATGACGGCGATGTCGCCTTCATTGGTGCGCAGGTCGAGGATCGCGTCATCCAGCTCGCGAGCAAGCCTGAGTGGCCAGAACTCGGTGCCGAGCTTCTGCATTTCTTCGAGGCTTACGGGAGGCGGAAGGTCCGGTCCGCGCAGGGTGATGGTGGCGGTGCGCGCCGGGCGGTCGATCGCAACGCTCACGGATTGATAGTCGCAGATGTCGCCGCTCCACTTCTTCTTCAGTGGGGTCAGAGCAATGCCGACCACGTCAGACGGTCTGTCCGACTTGGCGGCAAATTCCTTTGCTCGAGTAGCGACGATCTCGTCGAGCTTCGGCGCGGCCACGACTTCATCCACCAGCCGCCAGTCGACCGCGCGCTTGCCTTTCACACCTTCTTCTGTCGTGCAAAACACGTCCGCATGATCGCGGCGCACTTTTCTCTTGTCGGTGACGCGGGTTAGCCCGCCGGTACCGGGCAGCACAGCGAGCAGCGGCAGTTCCGGGAGCGACACGGCCGACGAGCCGTCATCCACCAGCATGATGTGATCCGCCGCCAATGCGAGTTCGTAGCCGCCGCCGGCGCACGATCCGGTCACCACGCAGATGGTCTTCTGATGTGAATTCTCGCTGGAATCTTCGATGCCGTTGCGGGTCTCGTTGGTGAACTTGCAGAAATTCACCTTATCCGCATGGGTAGAGCCGGCGAGCATGCGGATATTCGCGCCCGCGCAGAACACCCGCGGCTTGGCCGAACGGAGCAGGATCACCTTCACTGCTGGATGCTCGAAGCGCAGCCGCTGCAGCGCATCGGCGAGTTCGATATCGACCCCGAGATCGTAGGAATTCAGCTTGAGCTGGTAGCCCTCGAACAGGCCGCCATTCTCGTCGACGTCCATGGCAAGGGTGGCGATATCGCCGTTGACCGACAATTTCCAGTGCCTGTAGCGGGCGGGCTCGGTCTCAAAACCGATGCGAGTCAAGCCGTTAGCAAGCTTGCGGGCGTGTTCTGCCATCCCTGAAATCCCGTTTTGCGCTTGGTTTGTTGACATGCACTATAGTGCATGTTGGTCGAGAGTCCAGCAGAAACTTGGCACCGTTCCAAACGGGCGCACCGCCGGTCCCCGAACCTTCAAAATCCGATCAAGGTCAAAGGAACCGGAGCGCGAAATCCGTTCACGCCGCCGAGGCCGCCTCCTCATGCCCGTGCAGGATGCGGCTCACGAAATCCGACACATTGCGCAGGGTCACGTCGGGCGCTTCCCGCGCGGGATTGTGCTTCACACCCGGCAGCAGCGCGACATCGACCGGGCAATAACATTCCTCCTGCGCAATCTCGATCTGGCGGACGGTGCCGTATTGGTCATCCTCGCCTTGCACGATCAGGATCGGCACGCGGATGTAAGCGAGTTCTTCCGAAATATCCCATTGCCGGAAATCGTTATCGAGCCATACGTCGTTCCAGCCGCGGAATGCGTTGTCGACATTCGGATGATATTTCGCAAGCCGCGCGCGCAGGTCGCCGGTGTTGTACGCGTTTCGCGCCTCAGCGATCGACCGAACGCTGAGATCCTCGACGACAAAATGCGGCGCCATCAGCACAAGCCCGCGCACACGATGATCCTGATGACTGCCGGCATAGATCGTGGCAATCGACGCGCCATCGCTGTGACCGACCAGGAGGCCGCGCTGAAACCCGATCGCGTCGAGTAGACGCCGCAAGCCCTGGGTCGCTTCCGTGTGCATGTAGCTGATGGGCCGCGGCAGCGTCACCGACGACGACTTGCCATAGCCCGCGCGCGAATAGACAAAAACGCCGCAACCGGTCGCAGCCGCAAGCCTGTCCGGGAAATCGCCCCACATGGCGACGCAGCCGAGCCCCTCGTGCAACAGGACCAGGGTCGGCGCCGCGTCGGGCCGTGGCCCGATCATGCGATATTCCAGCATTTCCGGGCCTAAATCGAGCATGCCCTGATCCGCAAGCGCGCTCATTTTGTCCACTCCTGCACCAGGCGAAGCAATCTGTCCGTACTCTGTTCGACCGTAAGGCCGGAGGTGTCGAGCTGCGCCTCGGCCTGCGCATAATCCTGCGACCGCGCTTCCAGAATAGCGACGAGATCGGCCATCGCCTCTCTGTTCTCCGACATCGGACGAAGATCGCCCTGTGCCATCACGCGGCTCATGTGCTCCTGCGGTTGCGCCTTGACCCACACCGTGTGCGCACGGCGCAACAGCAGCGCATAGGTTTCCGGCGACGACACGATGCCGCCCGCGGTCGCAATCACGACCCTGTCGTGGTCGCCGATCACCTTCTCGAGCGACGCCCGCTCGTAGCGGCGGAATGTCGACACACCGGACATCTCGATCAGCATCGAGATGTTGGCGCCGTATTCCTGCTCCACCACACGATTGAGTTCGACAAATGGATAGCCGAGCCGATCGGCAAGGATTTTGCCGAGCGTCGACTTGCCGGCACCGCGGAGACCGACAAGAGCAATCCGGTGCGCGCGCTCGGACTTCGCGCTTTGCACGATGCGGCTTTCGATCAGGTCTTCGAGCGCGGGCCATTCCGACGGTGCGAGCCGGTTGACGAGATCGACGATGCGGTTGAGCCGTTCGTGCCGGTCGTCGAGCGGCAGCAACGCGGTAATCGGGCTTTCCAGCGCGTCGGCGACCGCCTTCAGAACCGTCAGCGATGGGTTGCCGTAGCCGCCTTCGATCTGCGCCAGATAGCGCTCGGAAATGCCGGAATCGGTGGCCAGTTGACGGCGGGTAATGCCGCGGCGGGCCCGGCCGCGACGGACCAGACGCCCAACCGCCTCCGCAAATGCCATGCTCGTAGTAGTCTGGTTGCTCGCCTCGGGAGCAGCCTTCTCACGCCGTTTTTCCTGAGTCTCGGACAAGTGAGCACCGCGCATTGTTCGGCATGCACAATAGTGCATGTGGGCTGATCCGCAAGGCCAGCGGATTGGTCTCGGGCTCGCGGTCAGACCGGTTGGTGCGGGATGCCACTCCAATCGAGCTGCGCCG